>CAIRDJ010000328.1 GCA_903877335.1 uncultured Chloroflexota bacterium
AGGTGGAGGATGTCCGCCGCTTGCAACACAGGGTACCCTAACAACCCATACGGCATTTCAATATTTGCGTCGCGTGCCATATCTTTCAAACTGGGCAACCGCTCCAAGCGAGGAACCGTAACCAAGTTTTGAAACAAGGTGTTGATCTCATTGATTTCTGGGATGGCGGACTGCAAGTAAAAAGTCACAATAGTGGGGTCAATTCCTGCCGAGATGGCATCCAAAATCAAATGACGCGCGTTCTGGTCAATCTCCGCAATTTGTTCTGGGGCGTTCTTGGTGGTCAACATGTGTAAGTCGGCAATAATAAAATAGCTCTCATATTCATGTTGCAATTTGACACGGTTCGCCACCGTTCCAACGTAGTGTCCCAAGTGGAGTTTGCCAGTGGGGCGGTCGCCGGTGAGGATGCGCTTCTTTGGTTGCACGGTTTGTTCAGACATACCCATTTCCTTAAGGTGTAGTGGTTGCTTACGCTACTCACTCGTGAATTAGTTGGTGAGGATTATAAACCAAAGCATGGTGATTTCTGCTGATGATATTCGCACTCACGCACAAGAACTTGGATTTAACTTGGTGGGATTCATCCCAGCTACCCCCTCAGCGCATCTTTCACACTACTTAGCTTGGGTTGAGGCGCAACACTATGGTGAAATGGGATATTTGGCGCGCTCAGATCGGGTGGCGCGTCGGCGTGATCTATCGCTCATCTTGCCTGATGTGCGCTCCATGATTGTAGTCGGGATGGATTATCGCCCATACATTGAGGATCAATCTATCCTCAATGATCCAGCGCGTGGACGGATTGCATCTTACGCATGGCATCTTGATTATCACCCCGTTCTACTCACGCGGTTACACACATTGGCAAGCAAACTAGGCATGCCCTCCCCCAGCAACAAATGCTATGTAGACACAGGTGCCATCTTAGAGCGCAGTCATGGGTGGCAGGCAGGATTAGGGTTCATCGGTAAAAATACGATGTTGATTCACCCCCGACGTGGGAGCTACTTCTTTCTGGGAGAAATCCTAACCACGCACGAGATTGATACGTACAGCGTCCCCCACGCAGAAAGCCAATGTGGGCGTTGCACCCGTTGCTTACAAGCCTGCCCTACGGACGCTTTCCCCAAGCCTTATGTATTGGACGCGCGCAAGTGCATCAGCTATCACACCATTGAGAATAAAGGTTGGGTTGAATCTTCCTTAAGATCAAGGTTTGGAAACTGGGTTTATGGTTGTGATGTGTGTCAGGATGTTTGCCCATGGCAACGCTTTACCCCACATACCCCACCGGAGGAATTTCACCCCGCCAATTTCACTACGGTTGCCCCATGGATTGTGGATTTATTGAGATTAGACGACGCAACTTTCCATCAGCTCTATCATTCCTCACCGATTTTTCGCATCAAACGGGAGCGACTGGTGCGCAATGCGTGTATCGTAGCGGGAAACTGGGGATCAGAAGAGGCGATTGCCCCACTAAAACATTTACTGAACGACCCTAGCCGATACATTCGCGGGCATGCCATGTGGGCACTTGGGCAAATTCTGAAAGCTGAAGCGATAACCCTAATCGACAAAGCCTTGGGTGATGAAAAAGATCACGAATTGATTAGTGAATTGTGCCATACTCGCACAATGCTACAACCGTATTGTTAGCTCAACGCTGTTGGTGACGAGGGTAAAAACAGGTGAATTGGTGAATAATTCCAACTGGATTCTTGAACTAACGAGATCGAATCTTTCTAGGGTGACAGGTGGGGCACCAGCAATGTAACACCACTCCCACAAGGCAACCTGATTGATGCGCGTAATAATTGCAACATGCGCAATCGTGCCATCCAAAACAGCGCGCAGCCATCCGTTTTAGGGTCGCGCACGGTTACACCCAACGAAAAATCCTGTGCGGTCTAATTGCACATTGTCCAAGAAAAAACAGCGCACAGGCATTTGCCAGTGCAATGCTGGGGCATTACATTTCATGCAACAATGGCGTTTAAGGGTAGGTTACAAACGGCACAACAGCGCAATTGCCCGCCACACCAACCGCTCCACTACTCACCCACACATCCTCAGCAAGTTTCCACCATACCGCTTGATCTAGCCCGGTTGCACGTGCAATCGGGAAGGCGGATTCCCCCATTTGCAGGGTATGACGAACACGCCCCAACGGACTGGGGGTATCCCGTAAGTTAGCCGCATCCAACACCGCCCCGACCAAGCACGCTTGTTCAGTCGTGTAGTTTTCAAACAACCGCTGGCTAGGATTTGCGGGACGAACCAGCGTGCTGAAATCCAGCGCAGCGAACAACGGACGCGGCAAAACTTCAAGCGGCAACCTTGCCATGCTGTTATAGTCGTAGGCGTTGGGGAGTGACGTTTTTTCGCCAACCGTCACCATCACTTGTCGCGTTGCCTCAACCGTCAAGCTAGGCTCGCCTTTCACGATGACGCTTCCCTCCACAACAGACAGCATCACCGTCCCTTCTGCGGGCGACTGCAAAAAGGCGGTTGTTTCAACGGGAAAGGTGAGTATCACTCCATTAACCTGCAAGTGGACAGGCATGAGGGCGTGTGATGGGGTTTGAATGAGGATTCCGTCTGGAGGTAAGTCTGCACAGTTGTTCAAATCGCTGGTGCTGGTTCGTAGCTCAATTGCCCCAAACGTCCCCCAGTCCAAAACTTGAGCAGGATCAACCACAGCTAGAGTTGACCACATCGCGCTTAAGTCGCCAAAGCCAGAAGCGGATGCCCACCCCAGCACGCCGCTTTCGAGATGAATCCGCAACCATTGTTGATCGTCAGTATATCCACTGACATGAACCATTTGCCCCGTCAGCAAACTGGTAATCTGCTGCGCAGAGGCATCGGGAGACAACCGCAAGTTAAGCCCTTGCCGAGATTGTACCGTGAGAGGCACACCCACTATATCAAAGGTGGCATCCCCCAAGTTATCAACCGCGACCTCTCCAAACGCCAACAAGGTATAGGCATCCGATGTGAAGTTGATTTGTGGTTTAGCAACCACAATACCCCACTCTCCAAATTGAGCGTTCAAGGGGCTTAACTCCAATCTTTCCACCAACGCAAGTGCCAATTGATCGCCCGGCTTGGTGAAGGTGTACGCATCATCGGCATCGGTTAGGGCAATATGAATGGGGGCATTCCCATAGCACAGCCTGGCGAATGATTGATCTGCACATTCTTGTCTCACCAAGGTGAGGGCAGCACGAATTACAGCGGAACACCGCTCCGTTTGTGCTTGTGCAATTTGGGCAACCATCAAAACCAATACCACCAATGCGCCAAAACGTACCATAACCTCACCCTTAGATCATTGCGGTTCACTCATACAAGTGGCATTATACCCAACTGAACTAACTTTGACGAGTAGAGCGTGGGTGCTATGGCTTCTTCCAATCAATATACCGAGATAGAAATTAAACTTCATGTGTCAGATCTTTCTGTTATTCAACACAGTTTACAAGCGGCAGGAGCGACCATGACCACGCCGCGCGTCTTTGAACGCAACCTACGCTATGACTTAACCGATCGGTCATTAAGCTCAACAGGGCAAGTATTGCGCTTGAGGCAGGATGAAGGCATCCGATTGACCTACAAATCCGATAAAAAAACCTCCGCAACAAAGCGTGGGATTGTTGAACGCCAAGAAATTGAAGTGTCGCTGAGTGACTTCACAGCAATGGATCGAATACTGCAGATGTTGGGCTACATCCCCTACATGAGCTATGAGAAATATCGCACCACCTACGTATTAGACGGGGCAGAAATTGTGCTGGATGAACTTCCTTACGGATTCTTTGTAGAAATTGAGGCAAGTTCTGGCGACGAGATTGAACGGTTAGTGAGCAAACTCGGGATGACTGGTTATCCACGCTTCGCCCTGAGCTACAGTTCCATTTTTGAACAGCTCAAAGCGATATATCAGTTAGATTTTGATGATCTGACTTTTGAGAACTTCGACGGGCTAACCGTCTCGTTGAAGCATATTGCAGGGTATCCGCGCTAAAAACGTAACGAATTCAGTTTTTATGCGTTTATAATTACGAGATGGAGGCGGGCAAGCGCACTTGTAATTTGCGTTTGTTGCCCCCCATCGAACAACTATCACGCGGTAGTGGGGTGTCAATTCGTTTTTTGTAAATGCCCTATCATCATATTATTTTGCCTTTCTCTTCACGACAAGCGGAGCTAAACATCTGATGACCCACATCATGACGAAGCAAGATAAATTAGAGGAGTTGTATCAACTCCGAGCGGAAAGCCAAGCCGGCGGTGGCGAAGCCAGAATTAGAAAACAGCACGAAAGCGGGCGCAGCACCGCACGTGAACGCCTTGAAATTTTGTTAGACCCCAATAGCTTTCACGAGGTGGATGCGTTCGTTACCCATCGCGCTACCGATTTTGGTATGGCGGATAAGGTATTCTTGGGCGACAGCGTGGTGACGGGTTGGGGCACCATTGACGGGCGATTGGTGTATGTTTACTCGCAGGACTTCACCGTTATGGGGGGAAGTTTAAGCGAGGTGCATGCCCAAAAGATTCTCAAGATTATGGATATGGCACTCAAAACAGGGGCGCCGGTCATCGGTTTGAACGACAGCGGGGGCGCACGCATTCAAGAAGGGGTGCAAAGTTTAGCCGGCTATGCCGAAATCTTCCTCAAGAACACCCTCGCCAGTGGGGTCATCCCTCAAATCAGTGCGATCATGGGACCGTGTGCTGGGGGTGCAGTCTATAGCCCCGCCCTCACTGATTTGATTTTCATGGTGAAGGACACCAGTTACATGTTTGTAACAGGTCCAGATGTCGTCAAGTCGGTGACACACGAAGAGGTGAGTTTTGAAGATTTGGGTGGCGCAAGTGTGCATTCTAGCAAGAGTGGCGTGTCACATGTGGTGGGCGAAAATGAGACGGAAACCCTCTTGCTCATTCGCCAAGTGTTAAGTTACCTCCCCCAAAATAACATGGAAGACCCGCTCTTTGTTCCTCCAGCAGACGACACCCTGCGCGAGGAACCCAAGCTGGCACAGATCATCCCTGATGAACCCAACAAACCTTATGACATGAAAGAGATCATTGATCTCATTGTGGATGATGGCTACTTCTATGAAATCCACGCTGATTATGCCCAGAACATCGTCGTTGGCTTTGCTCGCTTAGGGGGGCATAGCGTGGGGATTGTTGCCAATCAACCTGCAGTTTTGGCAGGGGTGCTGGATATTCATGCCAGCAAAAAAGCGGCTCGCTTCATTCGTCTGTGCGATTGCTTCAACATTCCGATCATCACCTTTGTAGATGTGCCGGGTTACATGCCTGGAACCGCCCAAGAACACAACGGGATTATCATGGCAGGGGCAAAGCTCCTCTATGCTTATTGTGAGGCGACCGTTCCCAAGTTAACGGTGACAACGCGCAAGGCATACGGTGGGGCATACTGTGTGATGAGCAGCAAGCACATTCGTGGCGACCTCAACCTTGCCTGGCCCAGCGCAGAAATCGCCGTGATGGGTCCCGACGGCGCGGTGAGCATCATCTTCCGCAAGGAAATTGCAGAGGCTCAAGACCCCGTCGCGCGTAAAGCGGAGTTGGTCGCGGAATATCGCCAGCAGTTGGCATCACCCTACATCGCTGCAAAGCGTGGCTTCATTGATGATGTGATTGAACCCCAACAAACACGGGCACGCCTCATCAACGGGTTAGAAGTCTTCCAGAACAAGCGCGACTCTAATCCGCCCAAAAAACACGGCAACATCCCCCTATAGGAGAGGCAACTCATGGCTGATTACCACCCACAACGACGTATTGAAACCATCTTGATTGCTAACCGAGGGGAAATTGCGGTGCGAATTATTCGCGCTTGCCGCGATCTAGGTATTCGCACGGTTGCAGTTTATTCTGATGCAGACCGCAAGGCATTACATGTGCGCTATGCCGATCAAGCGGTGCGCATTGGAGCAGAACCCGCACGTGAAAGTTACCTCGTCATCGAGAATATTTTACGCGCAGCACACCTCACCCAAGCCGATGCCATCCATCCGGGCTATGGCTTCCTCTCAGAGAACGCAGAATTTGCTCAAGCCGTTGCCGATGCAGGCTTGGTCTTCATCGGTCCCAGTCCTGCTGCCATCGATGCAATGGGCGACAAGCTATCGGCGCGTGAGGCAGTCAAAGCAGCTGGCATTCCGTTAGTGCCTGGCACCGAGCCAGGCTTAAGCGACGATGAGATCATCGCCGCCGCCCATCGCGTCGGATTCCCACTCATGGTCAAAGCCTCTGCTGGAGGAGGCGGGAAAGGCATGCGGGCGGTCTATGATCCCAATGACTTGCGCAACGCCCTCGATGCTGCCCGACGCGAGGCAATAAATGCCTTTGGTGATGGAACGGTTTACATCGAAAAGTTGATCGTCAACGCGCGGCACATCGAATTTCAAATCCTCGCGGACATGCACGGCAACACCATTCACTTAGGGGAGCGTGAATGTAGCATTCAACGCCGTCATCAAAAGTTGGTTGAAGAAGCGCCCAGTCCGTTCATGGACGTTGAGTTGCGTCGCGTTATGGGCGAGATGAGCATCAAGGCGGCACAAGCGGTCAACTACGTTAACGCAGGCACGATTGAGTGGCTTGTCGATCATGAGCGTAATTTCTACTTCTTAGAGATGAACACACGCCTACAGGTTGAACATCCCGTTACCGAATTGGTGACGGGGGTTGACCTAGTGAAGGAGCAAATCCGCATCGCACGCGGGCGACGGATGGGCGTCGCGGAGAGCATCTTAGAGCCGAAGGGTTGGGCAATTGAATGTCGCATCAATGCAGAAGACCCCTACAATAACTTCATTCCCTCAATCGGCACGATTCTAACCGTGAACTCTCCCAAAGGTCCCGGCGTGCGTGTAGACAGCGGGATCTACCGTGGCTATCAAGTGACCCCATACTATGACAGCATGATTGCTAAGTTGATCTGTCATGGGGAAACGCGCTCTGAAGCGATGTTGCGGATGCGTCGCGCCTTGTCGGAATACACCATCATGGGCATCAAACACAATATCCCCTTCCACCAAAACTTATTTGACTCCTATAGTTTTCAACGGGGCAAATTCCACACCAAATTTGTTGAAGAGCAGTTCAGTATGTCCGATAATGAAACCGCCCCCACCCAACAGGAACTCGAGGCGGTTGCCCTGTCTGTAACCTTATACGCTCATCGCAAACGCCAGTTAGCGGCACAAGTGGTAACACGGGCGGAGCGCGACACCAGCAATTGGAAGTGGCTTGGCAGATGGGAGCGATTAAACCGATGAAGTATCAAACCAAAGTTAACGATTTAATCTTCGAGATTGAGATCACCGCGAGCGGAGAAGTTTACGTCAATGGTGAATTGCGCCACATTGACTTTGCGCCGCTCGATAACGCGCTCTATTCCGTCTTGATGGAAACGACCTCTTATGAAGTGGTGGTGGAATCTCTCGAAAAAAACCATTACAACATTCTCATGGGTGGGCGGTTGTTCAATGCTACCGTGTTGGACGAGCGCGATATGGTGCTATTGGGACGGCGTGGATTAGATGCTGACGGCAGCGGTGAGGTGGTTATCAAATCGCCGATGCCTGGCTTGATTGTGCAGGTCTTGGTGGAGGAAGGGCAAACCGTGCAAAAAGGGGCAACCTTGCTCATCCTTGAATCCATGAAAATGCAGAATGAACTCAAGTCACCCCGTGATGGCATCATTCAACGCATTAGCGTTGGGGCAGGTGATACGGTAGAACAAAATCGCATCCTGATTACCCTGACTTAATGCTCGACACCCTATCTGATTTAGCAAACAGGACGATAACTTCTATCGTCCTGTTGTGTTTGATGGAGGCAATTTGACCACCAAAAGACCAAGTACCCTGTGGGCATGGGATGGGCTATGGGTTGGGTTACTCGCCCTCTATGTGATCGTTGGTTATCCGCTTGTTCCGTTTCATGGTGATGAATCCATGTTGATCTACATGAGTCGGGATTATGCCTACCACTTCATCGAGGGCGACCTGACCCAAATCATCTACACTCCCGATCAACCGCGCGAGATTGAACAGGATTTGCGCCTGCTCAATGGGACGATCACCAAGTATGCCATCGGTTGGGCATGGCATCAAAACGGTTACGCCTTACCCGACCTCAATCAACCGTGGTACTGGGGTTTAGATTTCCAATACAATGTCGAGAATGGCTTTTATCCATCCCTTGAGCTATTACACCTCGCACGTTTGCAATCTACTCTCATGCTGGCGGGGAGCGTGGTCATCTTCTTCGTCATTGGGCGGATTAGCTTTACGCGCCCGGTTGCCTATGTTGCCACCGCCTTCTATGCGTTTAACCCCGCCATTCTGGTGAATGGGCGACGGGGTATGATGGAAGGAGCGATGCTCTTGGGGGGCTTGAGCGTGGTTGCGCTGGGGGTGTGGATGGCAACCCACCAACCCAAGCGTTGGAGAATATGGGAAAGCGCGGTCTTGGGAGGGGTGGCTGGAGTTGCCCTTGCCTGTAAGCACACCAATTTGGTGTTCGTGGGGGCGGTGTTTGTGGGGCTTGGGTTACAAGCTATATGGCAACTCATCCGCAAACAACCCACCGCACTGTACAAGTTAGTGAATATATGTTTAGCGGTTGGATGGATGCTCCTGAGCTTTTATGCCCTCAACCCTGCATGGTGGCATCACCCCCTTGCCACAGCTCGGCAAGTGTTACACTTACGCTCGAACTTGTTGGCGGAACAAAGCGCGTTTTACGGTGCGTACCAACATCCCCTAGAAGCGTTGCAAGGATTTTATCAACAGGTGTTTGTGCCCCAAACCACCATGTACTTTGAAGATGAAACCTTTCGGCAACCGTTGCAAGCCGAGATAGCAACTTACGAACAATCGGTGTACAGCGGTTTACGGCTTTCAGGCGTGGGGCTTGCCATGTTAGGGGCAACCTTCATCGGAATGTTGAGCCTGTTCGGCGTGGTATCTCTACGCGACATCCACCCCACCACACGCTTCATTTTCATTCCGCTCGTGATCGCGCTGGTGCTGATGGGGTTATTTGCCATTCCGTTGGCATGGCAACGCTACTACCTGCCAATCATGCCCATCACCGCCTTTCTGGTTGCCTTGGGGTTAGCGTGGGTGGTGCGTTTGTATGCTGAAAATGCGCACCAAGTTAGCCCACAATTTCAACTCGGCAGGCGTGGTCAACGATAACCACTTGAACAATTCCGCCCGATCATGCTATGTTGCACGCCCTTTGACCTGCTAAGGAACGTTTAGAATGCCTTACTACCTCATCGAAACTGTTACCGTCTTGCCTGCCTTCATCTGGATTTATGTTGTGTTGGGAGGGGTCTGGGCATTAGCTGTCCTACCTCGTGCGGATTGGTCAGATCGCCCCTTGCTGGTGATGACGGCATTCGCGCTGGGTTCGATGTGGCTTTCGGCAATGATGTTTGTACTAGGCAGTTTCAACCGCCCCCATCTCACCCTGCCCAACGTTCTGGGTGGCGTTGCCATGCTCACCGTGATTGGCACGCTGGGATGGTTGGCACGCTTGCGCTTGACCGCGCCACCCGCCCAAACACCCCACATCCCGCTCACACGATGGGAGATTACTGTGATCCTCCTGATTGTGTTGGGGGTTATCATTCGGTGGGTGGTCGTTTCATATTGGGCATTCACCGCTTACGATGCGCTTTGGGTCTATGGATATGAAGGACGGCTCTACTTCTTGAAGGGGTTCATCCCCAACAGCATTGGCTACTACCCACAATTTCTACCGTTGCAATATACGTTTGGGCAACTTGTTTATGGTGGAATCAGCGATCATGCCGCCCGCGCCGTCTTGCCATTCTTACAGTTGGGAACGGTTCTAGCGGTCTATTCATTTGGCAATCGCCTTTTCAATCGCTCAACTGGTTTGGTGCTGGCGGGGTTATGGTTCTTCGGGACGCACGTGGCGCAATGGTCACGCATGGGTGATTTAGAGATTGCGCTCACTTTTCTGTGGATGGCAAGCACCACTTTTCTCTTGCTGGCATGGAAAGGGGAACGCCCCACCCATTACGCGGTATTGAGTGGCGTGATGTTTGGAACGGCAATGTGGATCAAACCAACCGCCGCTGGGTTCGCTTTGGGCGTGATCTTGCTCACCGTGACCGAAGGCATACGCCTACGCTTCAGCTTGAAAGCGTGGTTGCCCCTCTTCAAGATTGCCTGTATTGTGGCAGTCACATCTGCGCCACTGGGGGGCGTGTGGTATCTGCGCAATCTGTTGCTGGGGCACCCTCCCATTGAGTTCCCATCCGAATTTTGGTATACCCTCGCCGAACGCGGAGGGGGGCAAGTATTGCCTATCCTACTCAGCTTCTCCGCGTTAGTGCTTTCCCAATGGAACACCTTCACCGACAAGGCACGGAGGGGAGCAAGTTTGGGGATGGGCTTGTTGTTGCTCGGGATTTTGCCTTCGGCTTCCGCGCGTTTCTGGGATATTGCTGACTCCAATCCCCTCACAGCGTGGTATCTTTTTCCATCGTTAAGCGGGCTTCCGCGCTTTGGCATATTCGAGTACGCGCTCATCGCAGTGGGGATCGTTCTGGTTGGACGCTCGCTCACTGTCACAATGAACTGGAACGCGCCCACCCAACAGCTACTGTTGTGGGTGATGTGGTTGGTGATTCCCTATTTTGCGCTGTACTTCTGGCGATACAGTTATCATTATCGCCTGCGCTTTGCCATTCTCCCGCTGTTGTTGTTGCCGCTTGGGGTCGTAATTGCCCACTGGGTCAGCGCGTCCAAGCGCAAAGGAGTCAGTCTTGCGATTGTTGCACTTGCCGTCCCCAGCATGATTATTCCCTTCCATGATATTTATGCAGGATGGGATTGGTTATGGTCGGGCAAACTGTTGGATGATACTGCCAAGCAGGCCATTGGCAATCCAGCTTTAATGTGGATGGTGGATGGGTTTCGTATTTATGAGCGCGAACAGAGTCAACCTCCTGTGGTGATTGCGCCCAATGTACAACGTTTACCGTTCTTTTTCCCGTTGGCAGACATTCGTATTGACCATGCCCCCACCCGCCTACACGAACTGGAAGGGGCTACCTATTTTGTCAACAGCCATCCAGATGGCACAGGGCTATACCAAGACATTCCCCTCCACGAAAACCAAGTGTTAAGCGCGTTGGGACGGGAAGACATCATGCGCAAGGCGTGGTGGAAAGATGATGGCATCTTCCGCTATGAAATCTACGAACTATTCACCGAGCGTCGCTTCATCCGCCCAGAGACCAACAACCCACAACCTCAGGAAGTGCGTTTTGGGGACTTTGCCCAGTTGATCGGGCATAACATCAGTTCACTCGACTTTGCAATAGGGGAACAACGAACGCTCGAATTGCTGTGGCAAGCCCATGCCCCTGCCGAACAAGATTACATGATTTTCATTCACTTGCTGGACGCGCACGGAAACATGCACCAAAACTGGGATGCCCCTGTGGCACTCGATGAAAGCAGTAATTACTACACCACGCGCGTTTGGGAAGCTGGGGAATATATCATTGACCGTCGGCGCATCCGTTTAACGAACACGTCACTGCCGTTGGGCAAAGGGTATCAAATCGCCATTGGTATGTATGACCTCGCCAGTGGGGAACGTGTTCCGATCACCCTAGATGGGGTTGCAACTGGGGACACGTTCATTGTGGAAAATCGCATCCATGTTTTGCCACCGCCAACAGAATAACGCGACCTCACGCCAGCAAATCCGCTAGGCACAAAAGCAATTCTTGATAGAGTTGACGGAAGTTGAC
>CAIRDJ010000329.1 GCA_903877335.1 uncultured Chloroflexota bacterium
ATTGACCAATGTAGTAGCCATTGCAATTCCTCTCAGTGGGTTATCTTCAAACATGCTTTTTATTGTAGTGAAAAACTCACCACAAGGCGACAAAATCCTGATTAGATTTTGGGGCGAGGGGCAACCGTTAGGTGACTGCGTGTTCCAACATGGAAGAGATAGCTGGGTGAAAGCAAGGCGTAGTTATCGCCTGAATCCATCTCATCGGTTTGGTCACAAAACAAGCGCAAGGCGAGCGCGTTTTCAAAGTGTAGCGTCAAGTCGAGTCCCGGCCACGTGATCTCCCAATGCTGAATGCGCATTTCCTCTAGCTGTGCCAGTGCCTCTGCCTGTAGGACAGGGTGGTCACTCCACGATGTCAGGATGGCATCTTGTGAGTCCAACCGCCAAGTACAATCGGCGATGACCAATTCAAACGCCCCACTGTAAAGCTGCAGGGGGGTGGGTAGGTCGGGAACATCTAGCGGGATGGAACGCGCGAGTTGATCCCCTAGATACAAGGTTAACCCGTTGCTAAATTCATCACTGACCATGACCGCCCAGCACGCCACATGTAACAACTGGTTGAGTGCTTCTTCAAGCAGGCTATAGGGATTCATCGGCGGATTCGACGTAGCGTGCGTAGGATGCTGGGAACGGCTTGGGTATAACCCCAATACGTAGCAAGGTTGGGGGCATAGTCCCATGCCCCGATATGGCGACGAACTTCTCCCTTGAAGCCACGCTTGAACTCATAAACCCCCCACATAGAATCCGACTCATCAAACTGATTGGGTGCGCCCCACATGTCATAGGTGGTGTAACCGTGAGCTTTTGCCCAGCGCATGGACTCCCACTGTAGCAAGTAATTGGGCATGCGGTTGCGCTCATCGTTGGACGATGCTCCATAAAAATACCAACAAGTTTTTCCAAAGTGATACAAGATCACATGCGCAATGGGCGTTCCTGCATGTTCCGCGATGAGGGGTTGGGCAAGCCCACGCTCCATGAACTGTTGCCATGCTTGGCGGTAGTAGTCGAGCGGACGGATTAAAAAGCCATCCCGTTCACTGGTGGTGCGATAGAGGTCATACAAGATGGGCAAATCTGCCAAGCCACCTAAACGAATGGTCACATCTTTCTTCTCTGCCGTGCGAACTTTGCGCCGTGTGGTTTGGCTCATGTTGGCGAGTAGCACATCTTCAGATGCTGTTAGGTCAAGGGTGACGGTGTTGCGGAATTGGGGTTGATCGTTGCTGGACTTCCAGCGGTGCGCTTGTAACAACTCCGTGAAGATTCTCCCCTCAGCGGTGAAGCGTTCTTCCTCGCTTTGGGGCAGTCCCGTTGCCCAGACCACGTCGGGATCAATCTTGAGCCAGATATTGCCCCGCCGCCGCGCCATCCGTTCTAATGCCACCAAGACGGCTTCGATCAATGCTGGGTCATGGGTGGGCATGGCGGGGGCTTTGGGCGCGTACATCACCGTGAACGGGGCGATTCGCCGTGTGCCGACCGAGACCATTGCCACCACGTCTTGTCCCTGCTTGAAGGCGATACGTGTCGGTTGCCAACCAGTGGTGCGGTGTTTGAACTCGCCCCATTCCCACGTTTGCAAGATGTGTGCCATCGGCAATTCGCGCAGGGCATCATTCCACCAAGTGGCATCGGTGATGATCGTCGGCGTTAGGCTACGCACGGAACTGCATTGCCACTCGATAGGCAGTGTAGATGAGGGGCTTATAAACCTTATCCCATGCACCTGCGCTGCGCACAATTTCCCCGCCGAAGCCTCGCTTGAAGCCATATACTCCCCACAAGCCATCACTGCGGTCTTGGAATTGGGCTTCTAATGAGGTTTCTACCTCGTCGGGAATGCCCCATAGATCGTAAACATCACAACCGTGCTGTTTAGCCCATTTGATAGCTTCCCACTGTACTCCATAGCTTGCCATCAAATTACGCTTCTCGTTGGAGGAAGCCCCATACAAATACCAGGCAGTATGGTTCTGATGAAACGCCATCACCCCCGCAAGCGGGGTGCCTTCATGTTCCGCCATAATTAACGTTGCGGTATGGTCTGCTGAGAATAGCTCATAGGCGCGGCGGTAGTAGTGGGTATCATGCACGCCAAACTCGTTGCGTTCGCCGGTTGTGTTCATCAAGTGGGTGAAAACTTCAATATCATCTAATGTGCCATGATAGTAGCGAATGCCCTTGCGCTCACTTAGGCGAACTTTGCGCCGTGTGTTCTGGCTCATGTTTGCCAGAATATCTTCTTCACTGTGGCTGATGTCCAGCAAGATCGTATTGGGGGGTTGCACGGTATGGGAAGTTTCTCGAAATCCCCAGCGGTCTAAGTGGGGAACACCCCCTTCAAAAATGCCCGGTTCCCATTTGAGAAACGCCACTCCCTCCTGTTTCAGTTGGGCATCAATGGCTTCCCACAATAAATCGAGTTGCTCATCAGAATACGCATACGGACCCATTGGCAAATACGCCATTTTGCCGAACCGAAAAGGCAGGTCTTTCAAGAGTATTTGTGCCCCAGCGACCAATGTGGCTTCATCTGCTAGGGCAATTCGGGTGACTGACCAACCGAATTCGCTTTTTAGGATTCCCCATGGGGCACGTTGCAACACATGCGAACGCGGTTGATGAATGACAAACTCGTCCCATTGTTGGGGGGTGGGGCTGATTGTATCTAGCATATCCTGTCGGGCTACCTAATTGGACGCAGGTCAGGGTTATTGTTAGGCGAACCTCACCAGAATGCAAGATGAATTGGGGGGAAGGCTTTTGCACTTTGTTAGAAAACGATTATTGCCGTTATTGCGGTACGCCAATCGTAATGATACAATGCCCGTGTTTGTTACAAAACGCACGAACAACAACCATTCTCCATTTAGACTTTCACGAGGTGCGCTCGATGAACATTCTTAACCAATGGGGACCAATCGGATTATTTATGGTCTTCGCAATTGTTTTACCGGCGGCTCCTATTCTTGTAGCGGCTATTTTTGCGCCACGTAAACCTAATGACATCAAACTGCAGACTTACGAATGCGGTGTTGAGACAGTGGGCGATACCTGGGTACAGTTCAAAGTTCAGTATTATATCTACGCGATTGTGTTCCTTGTGTTCGATGTCGAAATGATCTTCTTACTGCCTTGGGCAATTGCGTTCAATGAACTGAGTTTCTTTGCATTCGGTGCGGGTTTCCTGTTCATCTTTTTATTAACCGATGCTCTCGTTTACGCCTGGCGTAAACAAGCGTTGGAATGGCACTAGGTTAGCAGGAGGACGCTCATGGCTTCTTTTCTCACCACCTTACTGGTGGTTGCAATTGTTGCAACCACTCCTCTCGTCTTGGCAATTCCGTTGATCTGGATCGAGCGTAAAGTAGCGGCACGCATTCAAGATCGTTTAGGACCCAACCGTGTGGGTCCATGGGGGATCATCCAACCGATTGCTGATGCCATCAAGTTGATTGGCAAAGAGGACATCACCCCGGCTGGAACCGATAAGGTCGTATATAACCTTGCCCCAATCGTTGCGGTGGCTTCGGTCGTTTTGATGTGGGCATGTATCCCGTTTGCCCCGAACCTCATTGGGGTTGATCTTGAAATCGGCGTGTTATACATCGTTTCCGTCGCTTCGTTGGGCACGATGGCAATCATGATGGCGGGTTGGAGCGGCAACAACAAGTACGCGCTGTTGGGGGCGTTCCGTGTGGTGGCACAATTGGTCAGCTATGAAGTGCCACTTGTCCTTTCGCTCTTGATTCCAGTCTTGCTGGCGGGGTCAATGGGCATGCAAGACATCGTGACCGCACAACAGGGCATGTGGTTCATTTTCATGGCTCCAGTCGCAGCGTTGATCTTCTTCATCTCTGCCCAAGCAGAAACGGGGCGTGCCCCATTTGACTTGCTGGAAGCTGAATCTGAATTGGTGGCGGGCTTCAACATTGAGTATTCTGGCATGAAGTTTGGGTTGTTTTTTGCCGGGGAATTTGTCCATGTGTTGACAAATGGAGTCCTGATTGCACATCTCTTCGTTGGGGGATGGTGGGGCTTAGGTGTGAGCGCAGAGGGTGGTATCCTCAGCAACGTGCTGGGGCTAATCTACTTGGTTATCAAGACCACGATTTTCTACTTCATTTCTTTGTGGCTTCGCAATACCCTTCCACGTGTTCGTATTGACCAACTCATGAACTTCAACTGGAAATTTCTAGTTCCCATTTCCGTTGCCAACTTGGTCATCACCTCGTTGTTGTTGAAGATTTCACAGGTTGCAGGCTTTGCGGTTGACCTCACCACGAACGCCAGTTTCACTGCGGCGTTGCCCATGACTTTGCTGTTGCTTGGGGGGAACATTGCGCTCATCTTGGGCGTGATAGCAATTTATGGCTTCAATATTCGTCGTGATCGTGTTCAAGAAGAAGCGCAAGCCGAAGCCATTGCGCATGCTCCAAGCCACTAAAGGGACGAAACAATGATGGTTGTACAATATCTAGCATTTGTAATTTTCAGTGCTTTTGCAATTATTGGGGCGGCGATGGTTGTTTGGTCGCGCAATCTTGTTCACAGTGCGTTGTTCTTGGTGATGAGCCTATTTGGTGTGGCAGGGTTGTTCATCCTGCTCAGTGCGCCTTTCTTGGCAGCCATTCAAGTATTGGTGTACATCGGTGCGATCGCCATTTTGATAATCTTCGCCGTGATGCTCACCCGTAGCATGACCGCCATCCGTGAACCGTTCAATGCGCAATCCTGGTTAGGCGCGGTGATTGGCGCGGTTTTGTTTGTTGCGCTCGTTGCTGGTATGATTTTGCCAGTTTGGGGCTGGGGTAGTTTACCAACCCTTCCACAGTCTGATGTGGTGGGGACAACTCGTGATATTGGGATCGCGCTGGTGAGCGCAGATGGTTACGTCTTGCCGTTTGAAGTGGCATCCTTGCTACTCACAGCGGCAATGGTGGGTGCCATCGTGATTGCCCGCGAAGACTAGGAAGGCAAAGGAAGAATACATGGTCATTCCACTTTGGATGTACCTCATTGTAGCCGCTTCGATCTTTTCCATCGGCGTGTTTGCTGTTTTGGCACGTCGAAATGCTGTGGCAGTATTGATGGGCATCGAACTCATGCTAAACGCGGTGAACGTGAATTTGGTCGCGTTTTGGCGATACAGTACCACGGACTCCTCGATGGGTGGACAGGTGTTTGCGGCGTTTTTGTTTGTTGTTGCCGCGGCAGAAGCCGCCGTCGGGTTGGCAATTGTGATTGCTGTTTATCGCAACCGCAGATCCGTCATTGTTGAAGATGTTGATATGCTTCGCTGGTAGAAGGGATCAGTGCGATGAATTTTATGGATCCTAATTTGTTTCTCTGGTTGATCCCGATGGGACCGCTCACGGCGTTTTTGATAATTGCCTTAGCCACCAATCGGGCACGGTTAATTCCTGCCACTGATCCACATTATGGGGGGCATCATCCTGATTATGACGGGATGCGTGTGCCCGTTGTGCGCGACAGCAGTCGTGTCTTGTCCATCACCATTGCCCTCAGTGGCATCGTCATGGCGTGGATTTTAAGCTGGCGTGCTTTTTTTGCCGCGCGTGCCTTGCCACATTTTGGGGAAGAGGTTCTAGGAAGCCAAATCAATTGGATGTCACTTGGACGCGGCTTTTTCAATATTGGCGTGTTGGTTGATCCGCTCAACGCCACCTTGTTGTTCATGGTGCCGTTAGCCGCCACCATGATCTTCGTCTATGCGATTGGGTATATGGCGCATGATCCCCGTCAGTCCCGTTTCTTCGCCCTGTTGAGTTTGTTTGCCGGCGCGATGTTGACGTTGACGGTCTCTGATAACCTACTCTTCTTGTTTGTTGGGTGGGAAGTGATGGGCTTATGTTCGTATATGCTTATCGGTTTCTGGTTTGAAAAAGAGAGCGCATACAAAGCCGCCATCAAAGCCTTCACCACGACACGTGTGGCGGATGTCATCATGTTGTTGGGGATTGTCTACTTGTACGCCCTGACGGGCACGCTCAATTTCCGCGATATTCTGTGGAATCAAGCCACGCTTGACTTGCTAACCACTACTCCTGCCATTTTATTCGGTGGCTCGTTGAGCGCAGCAGAGTTGATTGGCATCTTCTTGATAGTGGGAACAATCGGTAAGTCTGCCCAGTTCCCGTTGCATGTGTGGTTGCCGGACGCGATGGAAGGACCCACGCCCGTCAGTGCGATGATCCATGCTGCGGCGATGGTTTCTGCTGGTGTTTACTCCATCGTTCGCGTCTTCCCGATCTTGGAAGCGGGCATGAATCCGCACGTCGGGGAGTTCAGCGCGTCTATGCTGTTGATGGTCATCGCAGGGGGTTTTACTGCTCTGTTTGCCGCCACCATCGCAGTCGCACAA
>CAIRDJ010000330.1 GCA_903877335.1 uncultured Chloroflexota bacterium
AAACTCGATCAGCAACGCCAAGAGACTGGTGGCAAGCGCGATGTAAGAAAGCCACTGTGTGCGATTGCTGAAACGTTGAATAGCATCCGACTTCTGAAACAAGTTCACCCCTTTGTGGCGCACCTCTGCCCGCGAGTCTTCCGCTAACCAAGTGTGTGGCAAGCGTACCATGATCGGCGCACCCACCGCCCAGACGAAATAACCGACGGCGAAGATGTTCAACAGCGAGACCCGCGCCTGACTGTCTTGGATGAAGGGCAACATCAAGAAGGTGACAATCCCCGTCCACACCATGATGAGCAATGCCTGAAAGTAGCGCAAAACCAAACGGCGCAACTTGAGCGAATGACGCACCAGCGAGACTTCCGTCTTGGCGACTTCCTCATATAGCGGGCGATCAATGAAGCCCGCCAACCCTAGCGCGGCATTGAATCCGTCAATCTCTTTGAGCGTGCGGTCAACATAGGGTTGATTGAGCAGGAGTTCTTCGTCCTCACCATGGTTGGTGTACGTGCCTTGAACACGCACCAGGTCATCATCAGCGAGTTGGTCAAGCGGTTTTTGCGAGGGGATGCTCAAAACATGCATGCGCACCAAACGTGGCAACTTGCGCGAGCGCGGAACGATCATGCGATCGGGCTTGTCGATGATGTCATGGTAGTATTGCGCTTGTGCCTCGCTTTGCGAGGTAGCAAAGTTAATCAGATCTGTGCCGTATTGATAGCGCAAGATCCGCGCCTTGACTTCAGCAGATTCATCGGTAGAAAACGCCACCCCAGTCAGGATGAAGCGCGGGTTGAAGAGTGCATCGGGAAAGGTGGGGGGATGGGCAACGAAGTAAAAGCGCACGATGTCCTTGAAGACCAAGAACAACGCCACCGCTGGAATGGCAAGCGACAGCACAAACGGATAGATCAAGCACCCGTAGAGGATGACCATCCACACCGTTGCGCCTGTTCCGCTCATGTTGACGATGGGGTTAAACTCCAAGATGGCGCGTAGAATGAGCAAGACCCCATCCTTAACCAAAATTGGGAACAGGAACAACAGTCCAGCGCCACTCAGAAAGCCCACCGCCACGCGATGCATGGTGGACAGACGTACTTCACAGCGTTGGAGGTAGGCTCGCATGGCGTTGCGTTCGTCGGGGCTAAAACGGTGGGAGTTTTGGGATTCCATCAGCAATACTCAGGGAAAGGAAACAAAGTTTGAATAGGGTAACACCGCCCCAGTGTCCTCTACAAGAGCATAGGGGGAGCATCCCCAGATTGAATCGCGCTTGAATCCCCCTCATGCTTGGGTATAATGTGGCACAGTAGGTTCATTTGGAACGAAGCCTGAGATTATCCTATGCCACAAGTGGCACAGAAACCCGTTTCCGCTAGTCTATATACAGAAGCATATTTTAGAACCGCGTGCGAAGGTTACGATGAATTTAACGCCACCGAAGGCGAACATCTCTCGCGTCGCTTGAAAGCTGCCTTTGAGGTGGCGGACATTGTAGCCGGCATGGATGTTTTAGATGTGGGGTGTGGGCGTGGGGAAATCTTGCGCCATTGTGCCCACTTAGGGGCCAACGCCTATGGGGTGGATTATGCCCCCGTGGCGGTACAAATGTCTAAGCAGGTGGTGGATAATTTAGATGCTGAAGTGCCCGGTCAGTTGGGCGTATACCTGAGCGATGCCAAGAAACTCCCCTTCCCCACCGCCTATTTTGATCGGGTGTTGCTGTTTGATGTGGTGGAGCATTTGCACCCTTGGGAGCTACACTTGTGCTTGATGGAAGTTCACCGCGTGTTGAAGCCCAACGGCAAGCTGATCGTGCATACTGCCCCCAACGTGTGGTATGACCGCTACGCCTATCCGATTGTGCGCGGGTTTCGCACGTTGCTGGGCGAAGGGGCAAATTACCCCGCCAACCCGCGCCAATTCTTGGTGGATGTGAACGAACATGTTCACGTGAATGAACAGTCCATTTTGAGCATGCACCAAACGCTCAAGCGTGCTGGCTTTGTCCCTAAAGTTTGGCTAGATAGCCCGCCCCAAAATCGTCAAGAAAATGTGGTGTTGGCAAACTTGCGTCGTCTTGCTTTTGAGACTGCCCCCCTGCGCTGGTTCTTTGAGCGTGAAGTGTTTGCTGTAGCCACCAAGCAACCCTAGCCATCCATGCGTGATAAACGACGAGTTGACGAGTTAAGCATTGAGGAACTTGAGCAGGTGCTTGCCATGCGCAAGCGCGAAGAACGCCAAAAGCGTTTGGAACGCCTCAAGCGCAGTGGCAGAGTGATCGAGCCAGACCCTGCCACCGTCTTAAGCCCTCCTCCGCCTGCGGTGCTACCCGGTCAAGACTTTGAAGCGGTCATCGTCCAGGCGGCGCAAAACCCCGCTGGGGTGGGGTTTGTGGATGAGGCAACTTCTGTCAGTCCACAACGCCCAGAGCCTGTTGCGCCTGCTCCTCGACGCGCCAAAAATCGTGGCGGTCGTCGCGTTACCAATGCGTTGCTCACGCTGGTGGAAATTGCGGCGGTGGTGGGGTTGGTCTTCTTGGCGTTTCAGTTCTTTGAGGGCATCACCATCTTAGAGCAGAATAGTGCAGAAGCACAGCTTGCCGCCGAAGAAGCACGCTCGCGCACGATCCCGACTTTAGAACCCACGCCCATCCTGACGCTCAACCGCATTGTGCTGCCGGGCGGACATAAGTGGGTGGAGGGGCAAACCCCCACGCTCAACGTGGATGAAATCCCAGAAAATCTGCGCTTCGCCGTTGCCGATCAAATCCTGCGCCCCGTCATCAACCGCCCCCCGCTCACCGATCAAACCCCCTTGCGCTTGGTCATCCCCAAGATCAACGTTGACCAAGCCATTGTGCAAGGCTCGGACTGGGAGGCACTCAAGCAAGGGGTGGGGCAAATCCTGAATGGGTACACCCCGGCAGATGCCGATGGCAAGGTGGCACTGAGTGCGCACAATGATATTTACGGGGAGTTGTTCAAGCATTTAGATCAGCTTGCGCCGGGCGATCAATATCAAATCCAAACCCGTACCCAAGTTTATTTGTACACCGTGACGCACACCGAAGTGGTGTCTCCCACTGATGTACACGTTTTAGATAGTGACGGCAAGGCGACTTCCATTCTCATTTCGTGTTATCCTTACCGTGTGAATACCCAACGCATTGTTGTTTTTGCAGAAAGAACGGGTTAACCAACCCACGAGGTAAAATCATGAGTAGCCAACCTTCTCCTAAATCCACCCGCACCCGCACCCGCGCTTCGCAACGGGGCACGCTTGCCACGCCTAAATCCGCTTCTAATGAGATGACAGCGGAAGAAGTGGCACAACGTCTTGCCGCGCCCACCCGTGATGTTTCCGTAGAGGAACTTCAAAAGCAATATTACTATGTGGTGAATGACTTACGTAGCATGGGCATCTTGGCATTCATCTTGGTGATTGTCTTGTTGGTGTTAGGCTTTGGACGGCTTTATATCTAAGGGGAAACCATGACCACGCAACAAATCATCGCTATGGGTGGGGGTGGGTTCAGTCAAGAACCGCATAACCTCGC
>CAIRDJ010000331.1 GCA_903877335.1 uncultured Chloroflexota bacterium
CGCACAGCTGTGGCACGGATGAGTGGCGCAGGGTCGGCAAACGCTGTGATGAGGTATTGCGGATCAAGATTGCTTTCACTCAAAAGATCAATGGCAGTTGCCCGAATGATTTCAGACTCTTCCGTGTTATTTGCCAATGTCACAAGGGTGCTGCTGTTGGCGGCGGCATTCATGCGTGCATCGTAGAGCGCTGGGGCAAAACTAGCGCGATCTTGCCAATCCGTTCCGTACCATTCGATCATCCGTTCGGTTGCCCATGTTGAGGACTGCTCGGTATGGCACAGGTTGCAAGCATTAGGGGTGTTATATGCGGTGGTTAAGTCTGGACGGGGAATGCGGAAGCTGTGATCGTGTCGCGGATCGACCACCATATAATCTGTTGTAGGGGCATGACAGGCCACGCATTGTGCCCCTTCGCTGCCGATTTCATGAAAGTGATGAGTGGGTGAGTCATACACCTTCGCTTGCAAGGTTGGAAAGCGTTCTAGGGGTGGATTGGGTTGGTGACATTGTAAGCAAACCCCATTACCCTCTGCCCATGTGGTCGCAGTGTGTGGATTGTGGCAGTCGATACAACTTACGCCAGCGTGGTACATCTTCGATTGAACGAATGAGCCATAGATGTATACCTCATCTTGTTGCTGTCCGTCGGCGTGATAAAGCCCGTCACGCAACAACTCCGGCAGGAAGTTATCCAGATAGGGCAATCCGTTCACATCATCCTCCCGAACCGGGAAACGCCGACTATGACAAGGTGCACACGTCTCTGCCACTTCTTGGGAGTTCAGCTTGTTATAATCGATCATCAACCCGCGATCAGCATTTGAACTTCCGCTTTGTGCCCAAGCTACATGTTCTGCTCCTGCCCCGTGACATGCCTGACACCCAACGCTAATTGCTGACCACGAGGTGTGATAGGTGTCGCTGGCAAGGTCATAATTTAGTTGCAGATTGGTAGAATGGCATTCGGCACAGGTTGAATTCCATGTGAAGGGCAGGTTCGTCCAGAATAAACGGTTGTCGGGTTCAATAGCCTCTTCAGGAAACAAACTGAACCAACGCTCTTGGTAGGTATCCCATGCCACCGTATAGGCTTGAAAACGTCCGCGCGGTAGCTCAACCAGATATTGTTGAAGCGGGGTTAAGCCAAAGGTGTACTTCACCTCAAAGTCTTTGTAGACCCCATCTGCATCCATCGTGTGGATGAAAAAGCGTCCCCCTTCCTTAAAAAAGCGCGTGCTAATTCCTGCCTCATCGACAAAGGTGGCATCATCAAAGTCACCGAGTACCGTCTCGGCGGTGGCAACTTGCATCGCTTGTTGATGATGAGACCCCATCCACGCGGTAGTTTGCTCGGTGTGGCAACTCATGCACTGGCTATCGTCCACATAGCTGGTCAAATGTGGGTATTGCTCAGGGTGATTGTCACGATTGCGAAGGGAAGGTTGTTGCAACCAAAACGCCAGTGCGCCTGCTACCAACGCAATTCCTAAGAAACCCACCGCGAAAACTGTGTATCCCTTACGTGTGAATAGATGCTTGGTCATTCATATCGCTCATTCAATCTTCTCAAACAACACTTGATAATTCTGATTGGTTGACGCATTGAAGTAGACCCCTTCAAGCATTTGCATTTCTTGATTGTAATTCAAAGCATAGGTGGAGCCGGGATAATTGGTATCATCGAGTTTGATGAAAACATCCGTGTCTGGGGTATGTCGTGCTTCCCCGATGTTGATTGGATTCGGGTTGTAATATTCCGCTTGTAAATTCCCATTCGGTTCAATCGTATTGATGACGATGTAGTAATCCCCGTCAATGCGATGCCATTGCCCCAGCAAGATCGTTTCGATGTCAACAGCTGGTGCGGTGCTTTGCCCCACCAACCACATGATGATTGCCCCGCCCAACAATACTAAGATTGCCACTCCTACTGGAACGATCCAACGTCCTGTGTCGGAAGAAGAATCTATTGTGCTTGGGGTGGTCAATGACTGTTTTTTCGCCATGCTTTATTTACCTCATTTTTATTTAGCATACCCATAAGCCAAGCTAAACACAATTACTTGACAGCATTTTCCTACGTCTTATAATCATATATACGACTATATGATTTTTCTTTTTTTGAGAATGATGATGCCTTCAATGCTTCCGAAGTATGCACAACTCATGCAGTTGATTCAGGAGAACATTCAGCAGGGCGCGTGGGGAATCAATCAGCAACTCCCCAACGAGGACGAGCTGGCGCGTATGTTCCAGATGAGTCGTGGGACGGTTCGCAAGGCAATGAGTGAGCTACAGCATCAAGGGATCATCCGCAAGGAACAGGGGCGAGGAACATTCGTCAACGCGCCCAAGCCCTTTCTGAATGGATTTTCACTGGTTGAGTTTGGTCAATACCAGCACTTTCAACAGCGCGTTCCCAGCACCCGCACCCTGATTTTTGAACGCATTCCCGCCACGAACTTGATGGCGAAGCGGTTGGATTTGCCGTTACATCATCCTGTATGGCATGTGGTGCAACTTCAATTGGCAGATCATCTGCCACAGGTCTATGAAGAACGTTTCTTCGATGCGTCTTTCTGCCCCGCTTTGACTGCTCACGAGTTGGAGCAATCCTCCATTCATACCCTGTTGGTAGAACGCTACCAGATTCCGTTGGTGCGCCTTGCCCACACCATTGAGGTGACAACCTTACCCGACGACAAATGGGAAGTGTTTGATGTGACACAACCCATCAATGCTTTTCAAGTTGAACGGCTTTCTTTCACGCAAAAGCACGGACGTATTTTCCCGGCGGTGTGGTATTACGCGCTTTACCGCGCCGATGATTTTCAATTTGTTGCCCAGTTTAAGACTTCCATTTGAGGATACTAATATGAATTTTGCTGACTGGTTAAACCCGACTGAATCTCATTTATTTTATCAACGCCAAGACCCGAACGATGTTCGCCTGGGTGAGGTGGTCAAACACGCTTGGGAAGATTATTCAACCGCCACCACCATGCTAATCGGATGCCCTCAAGAAGAGGGGGTGCGCCGTAACAAAGGGCGTTTGGGGACGGCTCAAGCCCCACGTGCCATTCGCACTGCCTTGTATCGTCTGGTTGCTCCCTCCAGCGAAACCATCCTGCTGGATGTGGGTGACACGCGCATTCAACCAACGCTTGAAGAGACGCATGCTGTGCATAGTCAACTCATCCAACAGTTCATTCAAGATGGAAAGCGTGTGGTTTCTCTGGGTGGGGGCAATGATCTTTCGTATGCTGATTGCATGGGCTTAGTAAAAGCAGGGCATGAAGTTTTGGCAATCAATATCGACGCACATTTTGATGTGCGTGTGGATGCCGTCCGCAATAGTGGCACGCCCTATCGCCAGTTGCTAGAAGAGGGGTGGATTCAACCGAATAACTTCTATGAGGTGGGGTCTCTTCCTATGGTGAACTCCGTCGTTTATCGTCGCTATCTGGATGAACTGGGCGTGCAGGTGGTGGAGTATGACACATTACGCCAACAGGGGATTCAAACAGTTTTTGAGCGAATCCTTGCTAACCCCGCGCCAGCAATCTTCTGGGGATTTGATATGGATGTGGTGCATGTGGCGGATGCGCCGGGGGTGAGTGCCCCCAACTCTTTGGGCTTGAGCGCGTTTGAGTGTGTGGAGGTGGCGCGTTTGGCGGGGCAAGACCC
>CAIRDJ010000332.1 GCA_903877335.1 uncultured Chloroflexota bacterium
AACAATGGGATGCCGAAGTAGAGCGCATTTATACGCTGGGTCACGCGCCGCTCATCAGTCAGGGTGAAGTCATTGGCGCGGTTAACCAACTCAGTGCGCCCCAAGATGTGGTCTTGTGTGCAGCAGGAAGCCTACCCGGTGATTTGCACAAGCTGTGGCGCACTCGTGATCCTAAAGGCTATCATCTTGAGTATGGTAACTCGTGCATGGGTTATGAGATTGCCGGTGGGATGGGGGTCAAGATGGCAGCCCCAGAACGTGATGTGTATGTGATGGTGGGGGATGGCTCCTACTTGATGATGTCCAGCGAGTTGGTGACGATGGTGCAAGAGCGCATCAAGGTGATCGTTGTCCTCATCAACAATCACGGCTTCGCCAGCATTGGGGGCTTGTCCGCATCGGTGGGGAGCGCGGGCTTTGGCACGCGGTATCGTCACCGTGACGAAAACGATCAGCTTGAGGGTGAAGTGGTGCAAGTGGATTTTGCGACTAACATGGAATCCTTTGGCGCGAAGGTCATTCGCACACACAACAAAGCCGAGCTAGAAGACGCACTACGGGTGGCAAAGGCGCATGAAGGCGGTCCCATTTGCATCTACATTGAAGCCGACCGTGAACAACGGGTGGGAGGATATGAATCGTGGTGGGATGTTGCCATTGCCGAAGTGTCCGATAATCCCGAAGTTCAGTCGGCATACGCCGCTTACCGCGAGAAGAAACAAAAAGAACGTTACTTCCTGTAAACAGGTGGGGGCGGTTGCGCCCCCAGTCTGATCCTATTGGCGGATGAGTTTACGGGTGAGGATCGAGGCGAATAACGCCAAGATGAAAATACCCAAGAAGGATTCCGCCGCGGCAACATATTTCAACCACCCGTGATGGCTTGGGTGAATATCCCCAAAATCTAAACCAGTGAACGTTCCAAAGCTAAAATAGACATGATCCCAAACCTGCAAATCGGGAATACAGACCGTCCCCTCAAATTCCACCCCATTATCACAAACGGCATCAGGGGCAGGTGTATTCAGGGAAGCTATGCGCATGCGCTCTTGATAGGCGCGATCAAACTCACGCCCGTCTAAAACGAACCCGTTGTAGTAACTTTGCCCGTCAATTTTAACAGTGGCAGGTGTCGCGGCGTAGATTACCCCAAAGATCAAAATAATCACCAACGCCATCCCGATTACATTCCAAGGGCGCATCCCATAGCCTGTGCCCCATTCAACTAGAATCAACTCAAATGAGCGCAAAACGAATCCCAGTGGATTCTTGCGCATGGCGTGGGCGCGTTGCATCTGGCGCGACTTAAACCATGCAAAGTCCAAATCATCGTAGTTGCTACGCTGATCGAAACGGCGCATCAGAAATTCCCATTCATGCTTAGCCCGTTCAAAGTTGCGCGGAAAACACATCTCACTGGCTAATTTGCGTTGTACCTGCTGGCGCGTAATCAGCATCACATTGGCAACGGTATTGTGAAGGTAGAGATAGCCTTGAATCTGGGTGCTTGCCAGATCAAAGCGACCCACAAAGTGGGCATCCGAAAGGTTTAGGTCTCCCTCAATTTTGTCCTCACGGAATTCAACTTCCCCCTCAAAAAACCCACCTTGCAAATCCACATCTCGCAGAAAAATGCAGTCCGACCACCATAGATTACTCTGGATGGTCATATAAGAAGCGAGAACATTCCCAGCGAGTTCAAGATTGTTCCAGACAATGGCGGGTAGTTTGGCGTAGCGCAAGATCAGCGTTTCATAAAAGCCACAATCGCTAATGCGCAACATGCCTACGGAGTCCATACGACTGAGATTGACATACCCGAAAAAACGAGAGCCACGCAAGCTAACCTGCTCAATCTCTTCAAAGCGCGTTTCTTGCAGATCCACCCCACATTCAAAAATACACCGCTCAATCACAAATCGCTTTTTGCATTGCACGCCTTGAGCATCCACCCACCCAATGAAATTGCAATCTTCAAATTGAACGCCCTTCAAAAATCGCGCTCTTTGTAACTCCACACCGCCTTGCAAGTTAGTCGGGGTTTCGTCAGAGGCTGAACTGGATTTATGGTTTGGGTCAGGCAAGGTGTAATTTGCTGGACTTACCATGACGAAAATAGCTTCGTCCTCAAAGATGGCATCTAAAAAAGATAGGTCTTGGGTGATGCTGGCATCGCTCAAATAAAATTCATTTTTGAAGTGACAACGTTCAAACAGCGCGTTACCACTCACCACAAGGCTATTTCCGCTGAAGTCCTCCAAGAAGGTGCTACCGCTTAAATCAAGATCGCCCTGCACATGGGTCGCTGTTACGCTCAAAATGCCCAGTGTGGCATCTCGCAAAGAAACGTCGCCTGCTATTGTCGCACCAGAAAGATCAATCTGCTTTTCAACGGTAATTCCCTCCCCGCGCAGACTACGATCTAAGATGCAGTTGTCCAATTGAAGCCCGTTCACAAAGTGGGTCTTCACTAGGTTGACATCAGCCTTAAAAGTAGAGCCGTTGAGAATCAGCGGGT
>CAIRDJ010000333.1 GCA_903877335.1 uncultured Chloroflexota bacterium
TAGGGAGTAACGGGGTCTCTAAAATTGTGATTACTACTTTGGATGCGCACCCCATCATGTTGTAGGTCTTCGATGATTCCCTCCATGCCATGATTGTCCGCGCCCCAAGTTTGCCGGCGGTCATAATCAGCGTAGCCATGTAAAAACAAATTCGCCCCGGCTTGCGCCAAGCGTTGCGCAATTCCAAAGCCAATTCCCCGCTTGCGACTGACCCCTGTCACTAGGGCAACCCGCCCTTCTAGCGGTTTCATCATGGATCGTTGCCTCCTTTGACGTGGATCACACACTATACAACATTTTTAGTCAGATGCTCGTATAGGAAAGCTATGAGAGTTCAACATACGTTGTAAAACGTTCGTGTAAAATTGCCCGTGATGAAATGCTAGGACGAAACAACATGCGAATTATTGTGCATACCGGTAAGGGTGGGGTCGGTAAGACCAGCGTTTCTGCCGCCACCGCCTTGCGCTGTGCAGAAGCTGGCTTAAAGACGATAGTCATCAGCACCGATACCGCCCACAGTCTGGCGGATTCCCTAGACAAGAAGATCGGTCCCGAGCCGATTGAGATTTATCCGAATTTGTGGGCACAGGAAGTGGATGCCCGCTACAGCATGGATAAATATTGGGGGACATTTCAAAAATATCTCGTTGCCTTGTTCAGCAATTCCGCCTCTGGCATTGTTGCGGAAGAAGTTACCATTCTGCCGGGGCTAGAAGAGGGGGCGCACTTGTTATGGATTGACAAGTATGTGCGCGACAACTTCTTTGATGTGTTGGTGGTGGACGCCGCCCCCACCGCAGAGACGCTCCGCCTGTTGAGTTTGCCGGATGTCACGCGCTGGTGGTTTGAACGCTTGATGACGCTCACACGCGGCGCGGCGCGAGTCTTGCGCCCGATAGGTCGCCTGATGGGGCGCGAGGACAACAATCCGCTGGATGCGTGGGATCAGGTTAATGAACTGTTCAACACGCTTGACCGCGTGCGTGATCTGTTGGCAGACCCCAAGATAAGCTCAATGCGCCTGGTGGTCAACGCCGAGCGCATGGTCATCAAAGAGACCCAGCGCACCTACACCTACCTCAATCTGTATGGCTATGCCACCGATGCCATCATCTGTAATCGGTTGATTCCCGATGAAGTGACCGATCCGTACTTTGCGGCGCGCAAGGCACAACAGAAAGAAAACATGGAACTCATCCATGAGGCATTCGGTGAGTTACCCTTGATGACCGCGCCCATGTTCAGCGAGGAAGTGGGGGGCTTAGACGCATTGCGAGCGTTGGGAGAAGCACTCTATCACGATATTGACCCCGTTCAGCAGCTCTATCACGGGCAAACCCACCGCATCACCCGCTCGGCAAATGGGGACTATTTACTCGCTGTCACGTTGCCGTTTGTTGACAAGCAGGATTTGGACTTGTACCGCTCGCGCGACGAGTTGACGCTGCGCGTGGGTCCGTATCGGCGCAACATCGTTCTACCCTATAGCCTGTGGAATCTTGAAGTGAAAGAAGCAAAATTCCAGGAATCCACCCTTAACATTCGTTTTGCACCGAATTCATAACAAAGGAAGCCAAACTTGGAAGCGGAAAAACTTTCCACCCACAACCAACCCACCACAGGGGTGCGCGTCTTAATTGATCTTGAGCCTGCTGTTGAACCGATTGCCACCACCGTGGACGAGACCGTCATAGATGCCCCCACGCCACCCGCAACCTCGATGGCAATTGTCCCTGCCCATGAAGAGCCACCTGCCCAAGCGCACCCACGCAAGCGAACCCTGAGCTTGCAGTTGCGCTATAGTCGCAGTCTGCTTTGGGCGGCGTGGTTATTCGCCCGCATCCTATACTGGGAATGGGTGGTCAAGCCCGTCCGTGGCGCAAAATTCGTCCAAGATCGCAACCTGCAACGTTGGAAGCATTACGCCCGTCAGTTCCGCTATTTCGCCGGGGACATGGGCGGGGTATTCATCAAGGCAGGGCAGTTCATCTCCACCCGCGCAGACATCTTCCCAGAAGAAATCATCAATGAGATGGCGGGTTTGCAAGACGAAGTTCCCACCATCCCATACGATCAAATTGATGGAGTCCTCAAGCGCGAGTTAGGGGAAACCTACCGCGACCGCTTCGATTGGATCAACGAAGAACCCATCGCCGCCGCTTCTTTGGGGCAAGTGCACCGCGCCAAACTCAAAGAGGGGGATCGCGTGGTGGTCAAGGTGCAACGCCCAGGCATCATTGACATTGTGGCAACTGACTTAGACGCTTTGTTAGTGGTGGCACGGGTTGCCATGCGTTTCAAATTCATCTCACGGCGCGTGAATGCGGTCGAGGTAACAGAAGAATTTGGGCGCGTGTTGTGGGAGGAAGTCTCCTATCGGCATGAAGCATATAACGCCAAACTGTTCAATCAGATGTTCAAGGATGACTTAGGCATCTACATTCCCGCCGTCTATGATGCCCACTCCACCGACCGCGTGCTCACACTGGAAGATGTCACCAGCATCAAGATTAACGATTACAAGCGCCTAGAGGAAGCGGGCATCAAGCGCGAAGAAGTTGCCCGCCGTTTGATGAACAGCTACTTCCGCCAAGTCTTTGATGATCGCTTCTTCCATGCAGATCCGCACCCTGGCAACCTGTTCGTTTACCCGCTCCCGATTGAGGAAGGCGCATCTTTTGGCGCAACAGGGCGACCGTTCTACCTGATCTACATCGACTTCGGCATGACCAGCAGACTGACGCAACAACTGGTGGACGGACTCATCAGCACCATGATTGCGGTGATAACGCGCGATGCGCACAAGCTGATCTTGAGCTACAAGGAACTGGATTTGCTCCTTCCTGGCGCAGACCTTGAACGGTTGGAGCAGGCAACCAAAGCGACCTTTGACCAAGTTTGGGGCATGAGCATGTCGGACTTGAGCAATGTTGATTACAAGGTGATGGAGAGCTTGGGGGCGGAATTCTATGACTTGATCTTTGACATGCCCTTCCAAATGCCTCAGAACTTCATCTATTTGGGGCGCACGATGGGCATTTTAAGTGGGCTATGCACCAGTCTTGACCCCAAGTTCAATCCGTGGCATGAGCTTCAACCGTACACCGCCAAATTGATGCAAACTCGTAATAGCCAAGGTGCAACGCTCGGTAATGAGCTGGGGAACTCTTTGCTCAGTAATTTGTTCGGGACGAACGCTCGTGGCAACTTACTCGAAGTAGGGACGCAACTCTTCAACCGCGCAGTCAACCCGAACAATGCGATCACCGAACAGCTGATCCAGCAACTCAAGAGCGGCGACATTCGCGTGACTGCCGAGCCGAGCCGTAAGTTTGAGCTTCAGACTAAATTGTTGGACATGCAAATCCGACGGGGCATCTATGCGGTGGTGTTTGGAAGCGTCTTGGTTGCATCTACCCTGCTGTTAGTGAATGACTACGCTTGGGTGGCGTATGGGGGCTTCGCCTTTTCGGCTTGGAGCGCGTGGCGCGTGATGTTCCCCCCGATCTTCTTTGAATGACAGGCAGCGAGGGTGGGCGGAACGTTGCCCACCCTTCGCACCCGTAGCACTCTATTCGACTTCTACCTTGATCTTGGTTTTACCACTGGTGGCAGACGCGCTGCCGTCGTGTTCGACGGTGGCTTGTGCGCCCTCTTCGGCGTGATGATGCATGTCCACCTTGGAGAGTTTCTCCAACTCAACAATGGCAGCATCCAGCAACACCTTCAAACCTTGACGAAATTCGGTATGAGCCACCTTGCTGTGCTCCTTGAACGACTCCGGGAAGAGCGCATCCACCGCCTTGGCGGATGCCTCAAAAGCACGCTTTTGGTGTTCAACAAATTGTCCTAACGCTTCTTGAAAGGTTTCGGTCTTATCGGTTTGTTCACTCATGGTTAATCTCCATCTCCTCGTGATGAGCCTGACACCCAACTATTATACGTTGAAGATTGGCGAAGGTTGCATTAGACGTTCGTCAGTATCCGTGTTTGAAGTCGATCAAATTCAGCAATGGTTGATGCACCAAGTAACGCCGTAGGTTCTCCACAAAGACCGCTGTCACGCGCTCGTGGTAGTTGAGCGAGTAGCCAGCAACGTGCGGGCTAACGATCACATTCGGCAATCCCCAGAAGGGGCTATTGCTGGGGAGGGGTTCCTTCTCAAACACATCTAAGATTGCCCCGCCAATGCGCTTATTCCTGAGCGCGTCTAGCAGTGCCTTCTCATCGACCACCGCCCCCCGTGCCGCGTTCAACAGCACCGCATCGCGCTTCATCGCGCCGATCACCTCCGCATTGATGAACCCGCGCGTGGCATCGGTCAGCGGCAACAGGAGCAACACATAATCACAATCGCGCACCATCGTTCGCACTGCCTCTGGGGGGTACAAGCGTTCGGGTAGGTCTGCATTGGGGTCGCCCGTGCCGTCCACGCTGTAACTGGTGTGCGCACTCAACCGCTTGAGATCACGCTTAAGGGCGAGAATCTTCATCCCGAACGCCGATGCCACCCGCGCCACCTCGCGCCCGATCGCACCATATCCCACGATGCCCAACGTTTTCCCCCGAATGCCCACCGTGCCGAACAGGCTTTCAGTCTCCTCGCGCGGTAGCCACGTTGAACGCGCTTGTTGCTCAATCATCCCCACCAAGTTTCGATCCCACGCCAAGATCATCCCCATTGTCCACTCAGCAATCTGGCTAGCATGAATCCCGCTGGTGTTGGTGAGCCACACTTCCGAACGCTCTTGAAAGAAGGTGCTGTGCGTCAAGAGATGTTCCACCCCTGCCGAAAGCGTTTGCACCCAGCGTAATTTAGGTGCTTGCTGTATCGTGGGCAAGACGTTGTAGGTGCAAAGCACGTTCACGCTCTCCCAAGCATCCGTCGGGACGGTGGGGTAATGTTGGGTGACAACCAAGCGAGGCGACACGTCACGCACTTTATCCACCCAAACCCGATCAAAATCATTTGCCATCACCACATGAATCTTATTCTCTTCCACTGGGTAGCCCTCCTATAACCGTAGCTTTAGCGGATGGTGCGTGTTACATTGTACGATCAATCATGAGTGAATTGTGGGAGTATTGTATGGGATTACTAGACGGAAAAACCGCACTCATCTTCGGTGTGGCGAACAAAAATTCAATCGCTTGGGGGATCACCCAAGCACTGCACGAGGCAGGCGCAACCATCGCCCTGAGCTATGCGGGGGAATCGCTTGCGAAACGGGTTGAACCGCTGGCGGAAGAAATCGGGTGCGACTTTGTAGAGCGGTGCGATGTCACCGATGACAGTGCGTTGGATGCGGTATTCGCCAAGTTTGCCGAACGCTATGGCAAGTTGGATATTCTAGTGCATTCGGTGGCATACGCCCCACGTGAAGACTTGGGTGGGCGCATGGTGGATGTCTCGCGCGATGGCTTTTTGCAGTCGCTCAACGTCAGTGCCTATAGCCTGATCGCCCTGTCTAAGCGTGCCGAGCCACTCATGACCGACGGCGGCAGCATCATGAGCCTGACCTACTATGCTTCGCAAAAGTGGATGCCCAGCTATAACGCCATGTCGGTTGCCAAAGCCGCCCTCGAAAGCATCACGCGCTATTTGGCGGTGGACTTGGGGCACAAGAAAATCCGCGTGAATGCCATTAGTGCCGGTGCCATCAAGACCCTTGCTGCCGCTGGCATCCCCGGCTTTCGGGATATGCTCAAGATGGCAGGGGATGCGTCCGCTTTGCGCCGTTTGGTGACGCAAGAAGAGGTGGGGCAAACCGCGCTGTGGCTCGCTTCGGACTTGAGCAGTGCGGTCACGGGCGACGTGATCTACGTAGACGGGGGCTATCACGTCATGGGGGTGACTGCCACCCTAGACGACTACCTCCAATCCAGCGGAAGCCAGTCAGCAACCTAGCATTTCCCCCTCCTTAGCCCTCCACGAAGTGCGCCCCCCCACGTTGCGTTGCTTGTGGCGCATTTCCCCCACCCCTAAATTCCCTCCCCCACGGCGCGTTGCTTGTGGCGAGAGGGGACTTTTTCCGCAGACGGTGGCGCATCTTTTCACCCCTTCTCCCACCAGCGAAGCGCAGTGGGGGCAAGGGGACGGGGGATGGGGGTACACACCAAACACGGTTAGGCATACCATCAAAAAGTATTGGAGCAATGAACTATGAAAGTCACATACGATTTAGCTGTGGATGTTTTGCGCATTGTCCTGAGTGACCAACCTATAGATGAAAGCGACGAAGATAACTCTGGTATGATAATTGATTATGACCGACAAGGAAACATTGTGAGCATAGAAATTCTGGATGCTTCTAAACTAGGGATAAATCCACATAGTTTGGAATATGCGGTTACGGGATTACCGCATTAGCCTATCGGGCGTAGGTTGCTTCAAAATTAGCGTGAAAACAATTTGCGCAATGTCCCCATTGTTTGGCATAATAAGATGAGTGTGGCTTCACGGACTAGGGACATACAAGCGTGGCGCGGATTTTCATATCGTATGCACATCATGACAAAGAATTCACTGACAGCTTCGTGACGGCGGTACGGGAGTTTTACCGTCGGCAGAATGTCGCCGTATGGTATGACGAAGACCTGCGCGGGGGGGATCATTGGTGGCGCGAGATCATGCGTCAGCTATTCCGCACTGACATCTTCATCTATCTCATGTCGAAGCAGGCGTTGAACTCGCCCTATTGCCAAGCGGAATTTCGAGAGGCATACCGCCTCCGCAAGCAGATCATCACGGTGCAAGTGGACGAGCAAATCAAAATTGATGATCCGTTGCTTTCTGCCATTCAATATGTTGACCTCAGTCGTGGCATAGAAGACGGCAGGCAAATCGGAAAGTTTTTCTCCGCCTTGAACGAACAGCTTGGGCGCGTTCCGCCTGTGCGCTTGCTCCCACCGCGTTCATGGAAGCGCACGCCTCAACCCCCCAATCCCGACAAAAGTGCGAATGCCCCCGTTGGTAATGAGCGCGTCCTGCGCCAACCGATGGACATCAACACGCGCTTGACGTATATTCAAACGGTTACAGGGTTAGTGGGTATCCTTTTAGCAATTGTCTTTGGGTATATTCAAATTACCCCGATTTTAGAGGAATGGGGAATCATTCAGACTCCCACCCCCCCTACAGA
>CAIRDJ010000334.1 GCA_903877335.1 uncultured Chloroflexota bacterium
CGTACTTTACCGCTTGCGCCGACCTCGAACCCACAGGGCTACCAATTGGAGCTAATCGTCTATCATCCGCTGGACGGGGATATTCTGCAGGTGGATGGGGAGGAGGCGTGGTGGATGGGGTTAGAGCGTGGGAGCGGTGCACTGGGCACCACCCCCTAGCATGGTTAAACTTGCGTTAAGCCACCATCAACAGAGAAAGCTGCTGCCACCACATTAGAAGCGGCATCAGATGCTAAGAAGCAGATGACTTCGGCAATCTCTGCCGGTTGCGCAGAGTGACCGATGGGATGTTGGTCCGGGGCGGACTGCATCGCCTCACGCGCTTGTTCGCTTAACGTGGCGAAAATGGCAGCTGTCATCGGGGTAATCACCCCACCTGGATGCACCGAATTGATGCGGATGCCTTGACTGGCATATTCTACGCCGGCGGTACGAGTTAACCCTAAAACGCCGTGTTTGCTTGCCGAGTAGGCAGCAAGGTTAGGTTGGGCGTGTAACCCCGCGGCGGAAGATACATTGACGATCGTTCCACCACCGTTAGCTAACATGTGCATGATTTGATACTTCATGCCTAAAAATACCCCGCGTAAATTGACCGCGATGATCTGATCGAACATGCCCGTGTCGATCAGGTGCAACGGCATGAACTGCCCAAGAATGCCCGCGTTATTCACTGCGTGATGTAGCCCGCCGTAGGCCTCCACGGTTTTGGCAACCATCTCCTTGACGGATGCTTCATCCGCAACGTCAACATGCAGGTAGAAGGCTTCGCCTCCGTTGCGTTGAATCATCTCAACCGTTTCGGCACCTTCTGCGTCTTTGACATCCACGACCGCAACCTTCGCCCCACGTTGGGCGAACATCTCCGCTGTTGAACGACCAATGCCACCACTTGCGCCCGTTACTAAGGCAACTTTACCCGCAAATGCTTTTTCCATCTGTCACCGTCCTCCTTTGTTTTTTGGCAGTTTTTCTGAATGGAAATTGCTTTCACATTCATACTCAATTTCAGTATATGACAAAATAAGTTGCAACCGCGTGTCATTTGTCCTAAATACGGGCAATCAAGGGGGGGTAAAAGTGACGTTTATCCTGCTACCTTCGCAGTTTTTCACCCCTTGCGCCACCAAACGATAGCGACGATGCTTCTAGGTTGATGAATCTATAATCTATACCTTTTGATAATTTCAGGTATGATTACATTGCGCCAAGATAAACTAAAATGTGAGCAACGTGATGCGCAAAAAATGGATTCTAAAGATCAGTTTGATTTGGTTCCTTCTCCTGATGACGGCGGTGGGGGTTTTTGCCCAAGATGCCGTGACCACCACCAGCGGGGTGATTAACAACGAGACTCCCTTTGTGGAGTATCCCCTCAGCGTGGACGCGCCTGTTGATGTGGTGATTGATATTCAAGCCACCAGTGGCAGTCTCGATACGCTGTTGTATCTAGTGGATGATTTGGGAAATATTGTTGATGAAAACGATGATCGCGCAGAAGGCATCTACGATTCGTTGATTGCCTATAACGGCTTGCCTGCCGGAACGTACAGCATCGTCGCCACGCGCTTTGACATCACCTATGGGGAGACCGAGGGGGACTTCACCCTTGCGGTGGATGTTCGGCCCGCGGCGGATCGCTCCCTGCCTGCGTATAAGACCGACCCCGCTTCCTTGGCAAGCGCGGGCTTCCCTGAGATCGAGGTGCGTCCGCAAGCGGAATGGACTATCCTTGCTTACTATGGCGCAGACAACAACCTTGAGCAGGGCATCATCGACGACTTAAATGAGTTTGAGCTGGCAGGTGGGTCGAACGAAAAGATTCACATCGTCGCGCTGGTTGACCGTAGCCCGGACTATACCACGTCCAATGCCGACTGGACGGATACGCGCTTGTTTGAAGTGACGGCAGACACCAGTGCCGACGCAGACGGGGAGGCAGGACCCACCATCGACAGTTTGGAACTGGCAAACTTGGGCGAACGCGAAACCGACAACGGCGAAACGCTGGCGCAATTCTTGGCGTGGGGGCTAACGCACTACCCCGCCCAACACTATGCCATCGCGTTTGGCAGTCATGGCGCGGGTTGGGAAGGGGTCATCACCGATGACAGCAGTCCCATCGAAGAGCATCAATACCACGCCATCGTCTCTGTTCCGGAGCTGCAACAGGCATTCAGCACCATCACCCAACAATTCGGGGTGAGCAAGTTTGACCTGTTGATTAACGATGCCTGCTTGATGAGCAGTGTTGAATACTATACGCGCATGTCCGACTACTTTAACCTGTCGTTTGCCTCTGCTGAAATTGTGGTGAACCCCGCGTTGGACATGACCAAACTCACCACATTCATTGAGAATCCACAAGATCAAGACTTAACAACCTTTGGGCCAACGCTCTTGAATCAATATGTAGAGGAAGACAGTGCCCCTGGCGAAAGCCCCACTGCGGTCTTCTTGACGCACGCCATGACGGATTTGCAACAATATGGTGGGGTGGTTTCTGCGTTGGATGCGTTCGCTACGCTCATCCTAAGCCAACCCGAACTCTACATTGATGCCATCAGTGATGCCCGTAGCAATACCTACACCTACACCGCCTTCTTGAACTTTGATGCGATGGTGGACATTGGGCACTTCATGGAGCAGGTGGTTGTTTCTACCACGGACGGCAAATTGATTGAGGCAGCGCAAGCGGTTATCACCGCCGTCAAGCAGGCGCGCTTGTATGGCAACGCCGGAGAAGTGGCAAAAGAGCGCGTACACTACCAGAATATTTACTTCCCCCAACGCCTGCGTGACTTCAACCGTGCCTACTTAGAGGAAAGTCCGCTTGCCAATTGGGGCAGGATGCTCACCGTTTATTACAACCTGCTCACGCCACGTCAATGGCTAACGGAGGATAACATCCTAATTTATCATCCCGTCGTTCCCCCGAAGGTGACGATCACACAGGTTTACCCGCAGGTGAGCAGTGTGGTTCAACCCCCAACCATTCAAATGGAAGTGCAGGGGCGCAACATCATCCGTGGGAGCTTCACCGCTGATCGGGTTCAAGCTGATGGAACGGCAGTGCGCTTGCTAGAAACGCGCATCCTCACCGAAATTGCGATTGGCGGAACGGTCAACTTTGTCAATCAATGGCGCGACGGGGTGGATCAGTCCGAGTTTAGCTGGCTTCCGTTGAGCTTGCCCGCCGTCAGTGATGGCATGGGCACGTACAACGAGTTGCTCATCAAGAGTGGCGATGTTGCCATTTTAGAAGGCCGCTACCGCGAATCTGAAGCGCAAGATTGGGTGGATGTTGGCGTGATGTTCTCCATTGTGAGTGGCGACGTTGACCGCGTGATTAGCCGCACCGCTGGTAGCAATGCGTTGGCAGACATTACCATTGCCCCCGGTTCCATCTTCCAATCGTACAAGAGCGTGGTGACACCCGACGGGCGCGTGCAAAAGGAGGAGGGCAACCTGTACCTTTGGCAAGAATATGGGTTAACCTGGCGCGAAACAGTTGCGCCTTCTGGCGAATACAACCTGGGCTTCTTGGTGGAATCCGCTGGCGGTACGAGTGGCTTTGACTCGGTTGGCGTCACCATTGACAACAGCAACGTCATGGCGGACACCGCCGGCTACAACGAAATCGCGCTGGGGGTTGGGTTTGAATATCCTGCTGACTGGGTTGCGCCTTTCTCGGCAGAGGGGCAAATCATCACCTTCAACAAGGAAAGTACCGAATCCATCTTGGTGGCGTTCTATACCATTGCGGAAGAAAGCAAGTGGCGCGTTTCAGAACAGTACCTGCGCAACTACAATCTGCAATCCCCCGACGCTGGGCAAGAGGTGACCGTTGCTGGTTTGGACGGGATCGCCTTCCAATACACCATTCCGCGCGATGATGGCGGACAACCATTCGTAGGGCGGGCGTTTGCCTTCTTTCAAGAGACGGCTCAACTGGGCAAGACGGGGATTGTGTTTGCGGTGGAAGGGGCAGACCCCGCCACCGTAGAAGCGCGTTACAACCAGTACATCAACGGGCTAAAGGTGTTTGATTCGCTGGCTTTGAGGGCGCAAGACACGCGCAACTGGCAATATAGCCGTTTGGACGGCGGGCAAATCTTCGCCGTGCCCAGTAACTGGACGGCACAACCCACCGAGAAAGGGACGGTCTACACCGATCCCAACAATCCTGCTACCGCGGTTTACCTCGAGCGCGTTGTTTCTACCGACCTTGAGGCTGTTTTCCAAGCCGCCTTGCCCACCCAAGCGATCACCACGCGCCAATATCGTCAGGGAGACCGTGTGTGGACGGTCGGCAATTATGACAATAACGGCGTGGTTGGGCGCGTTTATGCTACCCAGCTTGAAGACACCGTCCATACCATCCGCTTTGAGGCCACCAACGATGAAAGCGCGTTGTTGGTTTACCGTGACATTTTTGAGCCGTTGGTGGACGGGTACGCGCCGGCAAGCGGGCTACAATACGCGCTCGGTGGGGTGAATCCCACCATCTTGAAGGCAGCAATGACCCGCGCGGATGAGGCTTGTAGCGATCTGGATGTCAACCTGGTGTGCTATGGAGAGGGTGTTTTGGATGCCGCTGTTGTTGCCGAAGCCGAAGCCGATGCCCAAGCCTTCCAAGCCAGTGGGGATTTGCTCCCGATCGAACAGTTCAATGAGATTGCGGTTGGGGCATCTGCTGCCGAAGCCGAAGCTGTCGCCTCTGATGAATATGATTCCTTCAGCGTTGCCATCATGCAACCTGAAGTGCCCACCGCCCTAGAGGCAGCGGTTGCTCAAAGCGGCAGTGTGCGCATGGGCATTTTCGGCGGGGCAACCGTGGTCAACGATCTGGTACAAGTTTCGGAGGCTAATTAGCCACCCTGCCTGTGCCCGAAGCCATTCCGTTTAACGAACGCCTATAACCACCTACACAACCAAACGGGCAGGAGTCCATCTCTTTGCCCGTTTATGTTCTTATGCTATAATTAGCACACTAACCCGCTGATGAATATTGGAAGCTCCTGCTCATGACTGTCACCATTGCGCCGAATCACCCTGCTATTATCGAATATCTCGCGTGGATCAAGCGAACACGCCAGCGTGCAGATGCCCAACACGAAGGCAACGTGCGTCATGGTTTC
>CAIRDJ010000335.1 GCA_903877335.1 uncultured Chloroflexota bacterium
GCCGTTGATCCCGGCCCAACGGATACCGGTTGGGCGGATCAAGCAACGTATGAAGCTGTTCTGGCAACCCAACCGATGGGACGCTGGGGCTTGCCCGACGATGTAGCGCGGTTGGTGCTATGGTTGGTGACGGATGCAGGGTGTTGGATGACCGGGCAGGTACTCAACTCAACGGGCAAACCCTAATGCACCCTCCACCCGCTCCCTAGCGGTTAAGGAACGTCCGCCCGCTTTCAGCAACACCAGCGGCAACAAACGCCTTCCCCAAGTCTAGCAAGATGAACGGCGCAACCCCTGCGCTCCATGCTTTTTGCACAGAAAGTTGTAGGTAGACGGCTAACCACGTTGTGCCGATCACATACATCACGATTATCCCCACGATTCCCGCGCCCCAACGAACAACAAAGTTGTTGCCCCCCCATTGAGCGAGATAGCCTGCTACCAAGCTGGCGACAGGAAAACTGTATAGATAGCCTGCAGTCGCTCCAAACAATGCCGCACTCCCAAGCATCCTCGCATCCACCGGCAACCCAAGCGCAATCATCATGAGGTAGATGAACTGGCTCAAGAAGCCATCCCGTGCGCCCAAAACCAACCCCGAAAGCATGACGGCAAAGGGTTGTAAGGTGATCGGGACGGGTTCAAGCGGAATGGTGATCCGCGCAGAAATCATGGTCAACAGGCTGAAAACGATGATGGAGGCAAGACGGTAAGCGTCACTCCAATCGCGTGTTTTGGGCAATGTGCGTAGCATATTCATCTATCCTTTGTGAGCCTAGAGCACGTGAAAATGGGTTATGTAGATTCAAAGCAAGAAAACACACAACCCATTCTAGGGTTACGCGCTAGGCGTGGTTTGCGGGGGTTGGTTCAACCGTGATCGATTCCAATTCGTAGTTAGAACGCTTGATGAATAACCCGCGTCCTTCGTTCATGCTGAAGCGTTCAACGAGTGTCACCACTGTTCCTAACCCTTCAAGGACGAAGCGCGTTTCTAGCTTGCCACTATGTTGTGCATTACGGAAGAAGGCAACGCGCCCTTTGGGGTCTGCCAACATCAGCTTACGTTTGGCGCGTACAAAGTTTAGCCCTTCCAATTCCTTGCGAAGTTGTTCGCGTTGGTCTGCGTTAAGGTATGCCATACATTCTCCCTAGTGGTTGATGATTAACTTTTGATCCGATTGTATAGTAAACTATTCAAGAGTGAAATTCAGGGTTTGCTTATTGTGTATTCGATTTCTGAAATTACCTCCATTGTACGCCAAACTCTTGAAACCGTGCCAGAGTTGCAAGATGTGTGGATTCAAGGTGAAGTCTCAAATTTGAAGGTTGCCACCTCTGGGCATTGGTACTTCACCCTCAAAGATCGTGAAGCCCAATTGCGGTGCATCATGTGGAAGTCCAGCGCACAACACTTGAAAGTGCCACGTGATGGGGACGAAGTGCAGGTGCGCGGGCGCATTGGGGTATATGAGGCGCGTGGCGACTATCAGTTCTATGCGGACGCTTTACGCCCGTTGGGACTGGGAGACTTATACATCCAATACGAGCGGCTTAAGGCGAAACTGCAAGAGGAGGGCTTATTTGACGCACTTCACAAACAACCCTTGCCCGCGTTCCCACGTCAGATCGGGGTGGTGACATCCGCAGATGCCGCCGCCTTTCAGGATATTCAGAATGTGCTAGGGCGACGTTTTCCGCTTGCCAAGCTCATCCTCAGTCCAACGTTGGTGCAAGGGCAAGATGCCCCAGCGCAGATTGTCAAGGCACTACAACGCTTGGATGATTCGCAACAGGTGGATGTCATCTTGCTCATTCGTGGCGGTGGGAGCATTGAGGACTTATGGGCATTCAATGATGAGCAGGTGGCACGTGCCATCTTTGCCACGCGCACCCCGTTGGTCAGTGGGATTGGACACGAGACTGATTACACCATCGCGGATTTTGTGGCGGACTATCGCGCCCCCACCCCCTCCGTTGCGGCAGAGGTCATCACCCCAAACCTCGAAGACCTGCAACTGGCGGTGGCCGAACGGCGTGCGTTGCTGTGGCAAAGCACCCAAGCACGCTACCGAACCCACGCCGAACAGTTGAAGAATCATCGTCGCGCTTTGCGCTATCTCTCTCCAGAAGTCAACCTACAAAACCGACGCTTACAGGTGGATGATCTGTTCACACGTTTGACCACCACCCACACGCGCCGCCTTGCACAGTTGCAACAACAAGTTGAAAATCATCGTAACATTCTCACCGCCACCCACCCACAACGAGTGTTAGAGCGTGGCTTTGCCATTGTGCGCCACAGCAGCAGCGGGGCACTCATCACGAATGCAAAACAAGCGCGGAATGGGGAAGGCGTAACGATTGAGTTGCAACACGGAATCTTAAAAGCACGCATTGAGGACGAAACCGAACATGACCCATACCCCCGAACCCTCTTCTAATATCGACGGCATGACCTTTGAGGAGGCATTTGCAGAACTTGAGCGCATCGTGCGCGAGATCGAAAACGGCGATGTGACCTTAAGCCAGACGGTTGAACGCTATGAACGCGGACAACGGCTCGCCACGCATTGTGATCGCCTGTTAGAAACTGCCCAGTTGCGCGTCTCGAAGCTGAATCAAGATGGTAGCCTTTCGGCATTGTGATGGCTTAGCGGCGCAAGCGACGCAGAATCAACAGGGGAACGGTGGATGCTTCGGGAACGCGCAATAGCCACGCCGATGCAAAGAAGGTCATCCCCCCTACTCCCCCTGTGATGAGTAATCTCCATAGCGGGCTGAACGCGCTTGTGTACGGCATCATCACCCACACCGCCCCCCCCATCACCAGCGAAGCGAGAGCGACCCGCGCCATCCGCCCCAACGTGATACGATCGTGAATCCCCCCCACCCGACGCGCCAACAGCACCCACAACACCGCGCCTTCCAGTAGGGTCGTGATGGAGTTTGCCAACGCCAAGCCGGCAAATGACCCGCGCACGAGGCTGTGCGAATCCCCCACCCATTGGATGAAAACGAAGCTCAGGGCGATATTGGCGAGGAGGGCAACCGCCCCCACCCAGACGGGTGTCCACGTATCGGCAAGGGCGTAAAACGCGCGTGATAGCACTTCCAACAAGCTGTGCCCTGCTATGCCCAGTGCGAAGAATCCCAAAGCCCAAGCTGTGGCTCGGGTGCTTTCAGTCGTCCATAGACCGCGCTGGGCAATGAAAGCAACCAATGGCTCTCCCAGTAGAATGAGGGCAACCGTTGCTGGCAAGGATAAAAATAAAACGCTACGGATTGCGCTGGCGAGTCGTTCACGATAGGCGACGTAATCCCCCTGCGCCACCAAATGCGAAAGCGTGGGGAACAAAGCCGTGCCCACGCTTTGGGCAATGATCCCCAATGCCGTGAACATCAACCCCCACGCCGTCACCAATGCAGTATAGCTCCCCTCGATCATGGGGATGGCAAGGCGTGCGTTCACGATGAAATTCAACTGCGCCAAACCCAAGCCTAAAACACGCGGCGCCATCAAGCGCAAGACTTCGCCCACCCCCTCGATGTGCCAATTCGGCAGAGGGCGCAACCGTGCATGAATACGCACCAAGCCGGGCACTTGTACCAACAAGTGTAACCCCGCCGCCAGAACAGCTCCCCACGCCAACCCCTCCACATTGGGGGATGGCGCCATCCAGCGACTAAAGAAAACCGCGCCGATAATCAACCCGATATTGTTCATGCTGATAGCAAGCGACGGGAGCAAAAATAGCTGGTGGGCATTCAAGATTCCCATCACCAACCCACTCACGCTGAAGATCAAGGGCGTAAGAAGCATGATCTGCATCAAGCGGATGGTCAGGCTTTGTAGTTCTGTGCCCACGCTGTCGGGGGCAATCAACCACGGCACAAAGAGCGGAGCGGTGAAGAACGCCCCAACTGAAAGCAACATTGCCGACAACGCAGAGAAGGTCATGGTTGCGCTGGCAAAACGCCATGCCTGCGTGGGGTCTTGGTCAAGCAAGCGAGCAAACACGGGGATAAAAGCCGAGCCTAACGCCCCCCCCGCCACCAACACGAACAATGCCTCTGGGATGCGTTGTGCTGCTAGGAACGCATCTAGCTGATAGCTTGCGCCGAAGGTGGCGGCAAAAACGGCAGTGCGCACAACGCTCAACACCCCGCTTGCCAAAAAGCCAATGAGCACCACAAGGGCGGCACGAACGATTTGACGGTTTGAAAGCGCGTTTGACATGACTCACCCTTGGTTGGCAACCACCTATTTGCAGTGGGGGCATTTTAGCACAAGGGGGAGTCGAGAGGGTTAGTCTAAACCTGCCCCAATCATTTGCGCGGTATCCAACTGCGAAGCCTCCACGCGAAAGGCGCGTGCGTCGGTTTGCATCAAGAATAGATAGGAGGCAATTAACCCCACGGCACCAACAGCAAAGACCACTCCGTAGGCAATGGCTAGGTCTGCGCTCGCCCCTAACACAAGGTCGCGTAAAATCCCCCCGCCCGAAACACCCACCCCACGCGCCAGCGTGACCACGAGCGTCCAAAAGCCTAAGTATGTGCCAGCACGCCCATCTGGACTCATCTCCATCATCAAGCCAAGCGTGCCGATGTTCCACATGCCCAACCCCACCCCCAATGCCAGCAAGCCCAGCATGATATAGGTATCGGTGTACGCAAGGGCACTATACGCGAATACGCCAAACGCAATCACCAAGATGTAAATGCCATACTTGCTCATCAGAGTATTGTTGAAGCGGCTCCAACGCCGTGAAAGCACGATACACAGCAATGAGCCGATGATGGCGGTTGTTCCCCAATAAGCGGAAAAGCGCGATGTGACGCTGGCAGACATGTTCAACACATCTGCAGCGAATGGCTCCAAGATCAAATCTTGTGAGAAGGCAAACAGCATGGACAAGATCAGATAGCCCATGAACATCCGTGTCGGATGATTGTTTAAGACTGCCTGCATATCCTGACGGAAGGAGGTGGCGTGTTCGCTAGATTCGGATACATTAAAAGCACTGTTGCGTCGTTCTGCTCCCCACATTGAAAACACCCACAACCCGCTGATGAGAACGCTAGACACCACAAACAGAGTGAGGAGTGTTTGCGCGGAGTAGCCAAACTCGTTCGCCGATAACACGCTGGGATCAGAGGGAAGCAAGATGCCGAAGAACGCCCCACCCACCGCAAAACCGGTCAACAAGAACGTCCACACAATCCCAACCGCTCGCCCGCGTTGATGTTCGGGTGTGCGGTCATAGATCAATGCCAAGAAGGTACTGCCAGAGAAGGCATTACCTAAGCTAAACAACCCCAGCGCGAGGGTCAACCCCACCCAAACTAGGACGCTTGCCGATGCACCAGCAACCAATTGTGCGGTGATGAATCCCATCACTAGCATACTGATGCCCATCATCAACCGCCCTAAGCCGATCCAGAACATGCGTCGGTATCCACCAAGCGCGGTCCGGTCGGACATCCGCCCTGCCCAAACACTGAGCGGGGCAAGGAAGTAACGCAGACTGACCAACAAACCGATGGGAGTTGCCTGAAAGCCCAGATCAGAAATCATGATGCGGTTCACACGCCGGTAGTTAACACATCCGCCATGCCTGAACCGAGATGGAATAACCCTAATTTCAGGTTGCTTGGAATAGATAAATGCTTTGCTTGCATATTGCTAATCCGTTAGTAGATTTCTATAGATTTCAACAGGATTATGTTGTTTTCAATTGCAATTGTCAAGCAATTGGTCTATTCCAC
>CAIRDJ010000336.1 GCA_903877335.1 uncultured Chloroflexota bacterium
AATTGCGTGGGATGTACAATGGGGATCGTAACCGCAAGCAAACGCTGGTGGATTTCGGATTCCGCTTGCCCAGCGCAATGGATAATCGACCGCTCAAGTTTGATGAGTTGAACGAGCGCATGCGCCAGATCATCTTCACCAGTGCCACGCCGGGACCGTATGAGCGCGAAGTGAGCGAGCGTGTGGTTGAACAAATCATCCGTCCCACCGGTTTGTTGGACCCACTCATTCATGTACGACCGATTGAAGGGCAAATCGATGATCTCACCCAGGAAGTGGCTATGCGCGTCAAGAAGGGACAACGTATCCTCATCACCACCTTGACCCAACGTATGTCAGAGGAGTTAGCAGGCTACCTCAATGAGTTAGGCATCAAGGCGAATTACCTGCATGCCGAGATTGAAACGCTAGAGCGCATTGAAATCCTTCGTGATTTGCGCATGGGAACGTATGATGTCATTGTGGGGATCAACCTCCTACGCGAAGGGATTGACCTGCCAGAGGTATCTTTGGTCGCCATCTTGGACGCGGATAAGGAAGGTTTCTTGCGCTCCGAATCGGCATTGATTCAAACCGTCGGGCGGGCAGCACGCCACCTTGAGGGTACAGTAATCATGTATGCCAACCATGTTACCCCGTCCATGCAACGCGCAATCGAGGAAACCAACCGCCGTCGCACGCTACAAGATACGTTTAACCAAGCGCACGGCATCGTACCGCGTGGGATCGTCAAGCAGATTCGCGACATTGGCGACCGCGTGAAGGCGATGATGGCAGAAGAATTGGGCACTGCGGAAGCCATCCCTGAAAACGCAACCTACATCCCCCCACAAAACCTTTCCAAGAAAGAAATCAAGCGACTCATTGATGATCTACAAAGCGAGATGAAGAGCGCGGCGAAAGCATTAGAGTTTGAGAAGGCGGCAACCATCCGCGATCAGATTGTCGAGTTACGCCAGATCATGGCAGAAAAAGGCATTTTAGACGATAATCCGTTGTGAGTGTGATGACAAAGGAGAGGCTTTTTGGCAACCAATAAACAACTCAAACGGGAGTTAGGACTCGTCGGAGCGATTCTCACGGGCTTGGGCAGCATCATCGGCACAGGGGTTTTTGTCAGCACAGCGATTGCCACCGAATCTGCCGGTTCGGCAGTGGTGATTAGCGTGATCTTGGCGGCAGTGGTTGCCATTGCCAACGGATTGAATAGCGCACAGTTGGCGGCAAATCACCCCGTCAGTGGTGGGACTTACGAATATGGCTACCGCTATCTGAATGGATGGCTTGGCTTTAGCGCGGGTTGGATGTTCTTGATGGCGAAGAGTGCCTCTGCTGCCACCGCCACAATGGGGATCGCTGAATATATTCTAAGTCTGTTAGCCCTATCTGACCGCAACCTCATCACTTGGATTGCGCTGGGCGTGTTGTTGCTCATGACGGTCATTGTGTATAGTGGCATCCGCCAATCTAACCGCGCGAATATGCTCATCATCGGCACGACGTTAAGCGTGTTGACGTTATATGTTGTGTCCGCCTTTGTGTTGAATAGCAACCCACCCGCCCAACGTGCCACCAACAACCTGCCCAACGGCATTGTTGGGGTGCTACAAGCCACCGCGCTAATCTTTGTTGCCTATACCGGGTATGGTCGGATTGCCACGCTTGGCGAAGAGGTGATTGAACCGCGCCGCACGATTCCACGCGCCATGATCGTTGCGCTGGGTTTGACGATGGTGTTGTATGTGCTGGTGACAACCGCCAGTTTGCACACGATCGGGTATCAGGCTTTTGCACAGACCACCGCGCAAGCAACCGCTCCGTTGGTGATTGTTTCACAATCCATCACTGTCCCCTCTCTGCCCACCATAGTGAGCATTGGAGCGGTCACTGCCATGCTCGGGGTGCTGTTGAATTTGATTCTGGGGCTTTCGCGCGTATTCTTGGCGATGGGTAGACGCAAAGATTTGCCCGCCATGTTTGCCCACATCAACGCACAGGGCACCACTCCAACTGTTGCGGTATGGGGAACAGCTGGTTTGATCGCGCTGATTGTGCTGGTGGCGGGGGATATTCGCGTTGCATGGAGTTTTAGCGCGATCAACGTTTTGATATATTATGGCATCACTAACTTGAGCGCCTTACAACTCCAGCGCGATGAACGTATGTTCCCACGCTGGGTGACTATTCTGGGCTTGGTGATGTGTTTGTTCCTAACGTTTTGGATCAGCGTTTCAGTTTATGGCGTCGTTATCATCCTGCTGATCATTGGCTTGGGCATCAAGCTGGGAGTGAACCGCTACTATAGAGGCTTAAGCACGGGTGAAAACGCCGTATAAAGCGGTGGGTTGTTCCGCCAAGCCCATAATTTGACCACTAAAATTCTGTGTTCCGACTTGCTCAAGTTCAATCACCCAGTGAATGCCGTTGCCTGCATCCAAGCAACTCGTACAAGTCGGAGAAACCTCCTGCCCCTTCAAGATGAGTTTAGCATCCACCACCTGCCAATAGCCGTGTAGGGTTGCCTGCCCGGCAAGAGCATCTACCACCTGAGCATCAAAGGTGCCGGCAATTTTGAATTGATACCAACCTGTTCCAGACTCATTCACAGCATCTGGAAAGGATAGCCGCCATTGACCGGGCAAGATCTCTTCCATTGGGTCTAACAAGTATTCAAGGGTCATGGCTACTCCTCACCGTCAATAGGTTGCTACATCATCAACATGATTGTATGAGATCACGAACCCATTGACGTAGGATGAAATGCACCAAAAGTCAACGATGTGTCACCATAAAAGCGCACAATTTTAAGCCAACAATTCACGCACCTTGTTTAAGATCGCCTCAAAGTTGATCTCATCGCCAATTTTATCCATGTACTCAACATAGTGTAAAACGTTATCGCCATCCAACACAAAAGCCGCCCGTTGCGTCACGCGCCATGCGGTATCATGGACACCGTAGGCATCTGCAAACGTCATGGTCTTATGGTCAGATAGGGTGAGGGTGCGCGTCACGCCTTCTGCCCCACACCAACGATTCTGTGCGAAGGGTAAATCTGCGCTCACGGTCAAGACGATGACCCCCTCACCAAAGGATTCCATCTCGTTATGAAATCGCTTGGTTTGGGCAGCGCATACGCGCGTATCCAGCGAGGGGACACAACTAATTACTTTGACCGCTTTTCCAAAATCTGCTAAGGTTTTTACGCTCATATCAGAACTTTGAATCAGTTGAAAGTCAGGAGCAGGTTGCCCAACAGTCAGCATATCAGCTTGTACTGGGTGTTCGTTGTTGCCCACCCACATTCCAGATCGTTGTGTCATCAGTCTCTTCTCGCTTTGTTGTAACGGGTTTAATGTGCAAGTTCGCCCCAACGCCAAACACCCTCCACCATCGTAGAAAGCACTTGAACGTCAAGCAATTCATCGTGTGAAATCGTATTGGGGTTACGGTCTAGCACCATGAGATCGGCATAATAATTTGTAGAGAGTTTGCCTTGCCGATCTTGTAAACCCACTGCTTGCGCCGCGCCCATCGTGTATCCGTGTATGGCTTCGTCCACCGTCAAACGTAGTTGCGGATACCACCCCTCGCGCGTGGGCAACCCATTCGGGCGACGGCGCGTTACCGCAGCAAAAATCCCCGTCCACGGATTGAAGGGTTCAATGGGCGCATCCGAGCCAAACGCCACTGTCACCCCGCGTCGAAGTTGTTCACGCGCGTTATAGGCGTATAAAGCACGCTCCCCCCACAGGGCATCAGCGGCTTCATAGTCACTGGTGGCATGAATCGGTTGCATGGATGCGATCAGGTTCAGTTGGCGAAAGCGGTCTAAATCATCGGGATGAATCAACTGGACATGTTCCACACGATGGGGTAATGCGCTGGGTGCAATTCCACGTTGCGCCTCGTCCTGACGGACTGCCTCAAAAATATTGAGGACTTCACGCACGGCACGATCTCCAATGGCATGAATGGCGGTAGGCAACCCTGCACGACTTGCCAACTGAGTGAGTTCATGCATCTCTTCGTAATCGGTCACGCGGATGCCATAGTTATCGGGTTGCCCGACATATGGCTCTAACATGAGCGCAGTACGCGGACCCAATGCCCCATCCGCGAACAACTTCAGCCCACCAAAGCGCAACCAATCATCCCCAAAGCCAAAGCGTATCCCGCTATCTAGCGCACTTTTCAGATGCGCACGGTTGATATACTTGGTGACGCGCAGACCCAATTGACCGCGCTCACGCATGGTTTGTAACGCCACCAAACACTCAGGATCATCCAACTCATGTAAGGCGGATAACCCGTAAGAATGGGCTTGAGTTTGGGCATGTTGCATCCAACGAACAATCTGTTCGATGCTGGGCTTAGGGATGTGCTGAAATACCTGTAACATGGCAGGAGCTTCTAAGAGGATGCCCGACGGTGCGCCGTGTTCATCACGCACGAATCCCCCTCCTACAGGATCAGGGGTGGCGGCGGATAGTTGGGCGTGTTGCATGGCGAGGCTATTCACCCACGCCACATGATAGCTCTTGCCCGTTAAATACACGGGATGGTGGGGGGCAACGGCATCTAAGTCAAGCGCGGTTGGGAAGGCTTTTTCCTCCCAAAAATCCTGTGACCAACCATGACCAACCACCCATTCACCCGCCTCTAGTCGTTGTGCCTGTTCCCGAACTTGCTCAAGGATGTGTTGCTTAGATGCCTCAAAAATGGTGATCTGCTGAAGGGCGATGGCGGTTTTTTGCCAATGGATATGGGCATCCGTCAAACTCGGCATGACCACACGCCCCCCCATGTGGTAGGAGCGTGTGTGAGGTGTGGCGAGGGGGAGAATCTCATCATCGTTTCCCACCGCCAAAATTCGCCCGTTGTGGATGGCTAGAGCGGTGGCGTGGGGATGGGCAGGATCAAGGGTGATAATGTGGGCATGGTGCAAAATAACATCAATCGGGCGAACCACGTAAACCTCCTTAACGCAATAATTGATTCACTTCATCAACAGTAGGCGCACCTTCCCAACCAGGGCGCGTGACCGCGATTGCCCCAGCGTGGGCAGCAATCGTCAGCGAGCGACTGATGTCGCCGTGCGTCAAGTGTAGCGCACACAACAGACTCACCGCAAACACATCCCCTGCGCCTGTCGGTTGAACCACCTGCACTTGTGGGGTGGCATATTGCGACGGTTTGCCGCGATCGTAATGTGTTCCGCCTTTTTCGGCGCGGGTGAGGACGAAGTGCCGTGCCAATTGGGCATAGCGCGCTTCCAGTGCTGGATCGAGGGCAATGTCCTCCTCACTTAGCACAAACCAATCCAAGTGTGAAAGGGTGTGGACATCGACCCAACTCCTGAAAGTGACGCGCCCATCTTCCCCCCATTGGCGCAATAACCCTTGACCCGTCAACAACGTGGTCGCGTGTGGGAAAGATTGCATCATGTCGCCGTCAAGTTCACCTGTGAGCGGGGCAAACAAAACTTGCTCGATTTCACGCCACGACGCGGGCACATCAGCATAAGTTAAGGGACGTGCCACCTCACGCAGATACTGAACGCGCCCAGTAGGCAGGTAAATATTTTCAAAAGTGGAAGTGGACTGCGCCGGAACAACCACCCATTCCTTCGTATACGGTTTCAACTCGTCTAAAAGGGGATCATCAACCACTGCACTGGTGAGTACATAAGCATCAAAACCAAAAGCGAAGGCGGTACGTGCCGCATACGACACCGTACCCCCAATGATTCGACCGCCATTCACAAGGTCAGCGGTCATGTGACCAATCAGCATAATACGTGGTTTGGGTTGCACAACAACTTTAGCCTATTGAGACGGGCTTTTAGGAATGATCGTGACGCGACGCTCGTCGCCCTCACCTGTACTTTCCGTCGATACATCTTCACGCCCACGCAAGGTCATATGGATGATCCGTCGCTCATTGGCAGGCATCGGTTCCATTGTGACAACACGGTTGGTTGTAATCGCCTGATCCGCCATGCGCGTTGCCAAGCGTTCTAAGGTGACGGAACGGCGAGAGCGATAACCCTCCACGTCCACCATTAGATTGGTATGCTCCCCAAATTCCTTACTTACGATCACGCGCGTGATATATTGCAAGGCGTTTAGCACTTCACCGCGTCGCCCAATCAAGTTATTGGACTTTTCACCAGCTTCAATATCCAACACTGTAGCAGCTACTTCTTCATCATCCGCCTTGCGATCGCTTTGATGAACATCAATATGAGGATCATATCCGAGAATATCGAGCAACGTAGAAAGTACGCTCACGCTATATTGCTCAAGCGTGCCATCATGCTCAAAGGCGCGGATAACATATTCGGGCGTTGGCTCTTCCGCCACTTCGGGCTTGTTGCTACGGGTGTTGGGACGTTCCCGTCTCCCCCCACGCTCTGGACGTTTCTCGTCGCTACCGGGTTTACCACGTTTCGCACCCTCTTGGTTGCCCCCACTCCCACGACGTTTATTGTTCGTGCGCTCCCGCGGGGGGTTTTCTTTCTTGGGAGCCTCTACTTCTGGCTTCCACGAAGAGATGGATTGCGTTTGATAGTTTCCAACACGGTCGGGCGTTCGATACCCGTCTGAAAAGATGGAAACAGACTCTTGATACGAACTAATGCTAGAAACCCCACCGCTATAGCTAGAAGGGGCAATTCGCTGGAGACGTACCACAGCATCCTTTTCGCCCACTCCATTAAACCCACGCGAGGGTTCTTCCAAAACTTCGACAATGACTTCCCAAGACTTCGCTTTGAGCTTAATCAACCCCTGCTTCACGGCATCGTCTATGGTTGGGGCTGTGATAATAACTGAGTTTGGATCTGACATAATTGAAAAATGCGCTTTAGCTACCGACCACAACCGTTGGCAACTTTGGCGCAAGGCTCCTTTCTTAACAATAAGTTGGAGCAGAGAAACGTGAAAACGCCTCTCTGTCCATCAGATTAACGTTTTGCTTTGAGAGCCTCTTTCTTGGTCGGCTTCTGGTTCTTGACGGGTTCTTCGATAATTTGACCCTCTGCAAGCGGTTTGCTTTGGCTATTCAAACGATTCAAAATTCCGTATTGGAAAGCACCGATTAAGTTAGAGGTGATGAAGTAAATAGAAATCCCCACCGAAAATGACAAGGAAAAGAAACCAAACATCAAGGGCATCATGGTGGTCATAGATTGTTGCATCGCCACCGTTTGGTCAGGTTGCTCTCCCTCTGCACGGGGTGGGGTGGGAGGTAAGGTCAACTTGGATTGTGCCCAAGTAGTCACCACCACCAAGAGTGGCAACGCCATCGCATAGATTGGATTTGCTGTTGGGGGCAACGTCAAGTCCATCCCTAGCCATGTATTTTGCAATGGGATTTGAGCTGTCAATCCGGGGATCAACAACCGTCCAGACATATCCAACAACTGTAATGGGGTGGCGGCAAGGGCAAAGATGATCGCTTGATAGAGACCGATGAAAATAGGGAGCTGAATGAACATCCCCACGCACCCGCTGGCAGGGTTAATGCCGTTTTCTTGGTACAATTTCATCTGTTCTTTCGCCAGAGCATCCCGGTCATTCTTGTGCTTTTCTTGCAACTTCTTCAGCATGGGCTGAATCTCTTGCATCTTTTTGGTTGAGCGTTGTTGCTGAACTGTCATGGGATAGGTCAACATGCGGGTGACAATGGTGAAAACCACGATCGAAAAGACGATGTTGCCCGTCCATGAATAAAACAACGTCAATGCTGTTACAAATGGATTAATGATGAAATCCCACATAGAAGCCCTTTTCGCTACTGACGCATTCTAGCGGCGGTGTGTCCAAAGACGCTCGCCCGTTTTTGCATTAAAGCCGATCACCAGCTCGCGCTTAGACAGCGTGCTGACGACCAACAAATCTTGCTCAATATCTAATGCTTGATCTTGTTCAAGATATATCATATTTGATAAAACTTCACCATCCAATTGGAGAGGGTTCTGGTTCATACGGCTCGAAAGCAAGCCCGTTTCGCGGTCTAGCCAATAGAGTTTCTTGTCTCGGCTACCCACAATGACGAAATCCTCTAGGACAATAGGAGTGGTACGAATCCCATCGGTGATGACCGATTCCGAACGCCACAACAAGGAAAGCCCAGCAGTGGTATCCAGGGCGTAAACATTGCCAGCGAGGTCTGGCACATAGAGGACGGCATCCTTCAGGGTTGGCGTGCCCCACACCCAATCTTTCGCGCGGAAGCTACTGAGGATGTCTCCTTCTAAAGAGACGGCATAAACATCACCGGACAAACTGGCGACATACAACATTTCATTTTGGTCATCATAGACTGGCGTTGCAGTAGCCGCCCCGCCCAGATCAATCGTCCAATCGACTTCACCCGTCTCGGTTTTGATTGAGTAAAGTTGATGATCCAACGACGTGAAGTAGACATGATCGTCCACCACGACACCCCCAGACCAGACTGGATGGGTCGTATCTACTTTCCAGTTTTGAGAAAGTTGAGTCTCTTCGTCCTCGGATAAATGTAATGATATAACGCCGTGGGGCGCGCCCATAAGCAATGTCATGGCATCCAGGCGAACCGATTGAGAGATTAGTTGCCCACTCCCCCCAATGGTGAAAGGGGTCTCATTTGCCACTATTTCTCCGCTTGCCAAGTTCACCTGAAACAGGCGCAAATCAACCGCTGGCAACAACAGCAGGTCATCGCTCACCTGTATGGGCGGAGAGAAGAATTGGGCGTTATCGAGTGAACGTCCATTCACTTGCCACAAGACGACGTTACCGTCCTCATCAAGTTGATTTTGTCCTTGACTATCAACAGCGACGAGGGCATCCCCGGTGCGTAAATCGATCTTCTCGGCGATGCTCTCAAAAGCAACGATGGCAGTCACCCCATCGTTGAGAACCGTTATAGCAGACCACCCCACACCCAGTGGGCTAACACAAGCGGTTAAAAATCCCAGGGATAGTGTGGTGATGAAGGTAATTTGTAAGAGCAGTTTCTTGCTCAAGTTCAAGTTGACTTACTCCTCTAGTGTAGGAACAGGATCATATCCACCGGGGTGAAAAGGGTGACAACGCGCAATGCGCTTCAGCCCCATCCACCCTCCCCGCCATGCCCCATAACGCTCAATAGCCTCGTAGGCATAGTGGGAACAAGTGGGGTAAAAGCGACAAGCAGGCGGGAAGAGAGGCGAAAGACGCTTTTGGTAAAAACGAATGCCCCATAGCAAAATAGTTCTCAAGGTTGATGCAGTACCCTATACCCATAATTTGGTGGCTTGCAATTGCTGCACCACTATACGTTGAATCGCATGATAAGGTTGTGAGACAGCTTGCCGCCGCACCACAAAAACAATATCGAATCCAACTCGAATTTGCTGATGAAGCTGACGGACAATCTCTCGTAATTGCCTACGGATTCGGTTTCGGGTGACGGCGTTACCAACTGCACGCGAGGTGACAAAGCCATACCGATTATGATCTAACCCGTTGGGTTGGTAGCTCACAATGAACCAAGCATGATGTTTGCTTGTCCCTTGTGTTTTCAACCGCTGGAAATCCAGCGGATCACGCAGACGGAAACGTTTGTGTAACAAGGACAGTGCATCTCACTGCTTGTTATGCACCGCGCTTTTGAGATGTCGCGTTCCAGTTAACGCGCTTGACGTGATTGGGTGTGACCGTCAATTCATGACGACCACATGCACGACGTGCCTTCAACACACGGCGACCGGTCTTGGTTTGCATCCGTTGGCGAAAGCCGTGAACACGTTGGCGACGACGAATTTTAGGTTGATATGTACGCTTTGTAGACATGTTGATCCCTCAAGTGAGTGGTTTGTTTTTAGAATTTATGACGAAATTTTCGGTCATTGAGTATAGTGCAAGCACCAAAGCTGGTCAAGCCAACTGTTGAAATTCACCCCCACGCAACAGTATACTAGAGTTTCGACAGAAACCAAAGCGACGACCTGCACCATAATCGCCAACTTTACTTGAAATTATACAAACCCGTCTGGTTGATACAATGAACAGCACCGCCATTAGGTTCATCGCATGAAAAGAGTTGCCCCTAACCCGCTCATTATAAAACTCTTGTACCACGCACCCAAGTAACGAAGGAGTTGTGCCATCTTGTTTGAGTTAGAAAATTGGGTAAGTGAATTCACTGTCACTGCCACAGATGTGGAATATCTCAGCACGATTATCTATGAAAAAGAAATACCCTTAAACACCAGTGAACTGGCACGACTGCTTGTAGACAAACAATTATCCGCCATTCGCGATCAATTGGCGCAAGAATTCGAGAATATCCTACTTTATAACCCCGCACATCACTATCAAGTGGGGGATCGCCTGTTATTCTCCAGTTTTGATTTTGCGATTGGAGAGGTGCAGTCCATTCGGCAAGGCAACAATGACACCGACCCATCTTTTGAAGTGCTAGAAATTGAGTTTGAAGATAGACGGATGCAACCCGACGGGCAACCGCGAGAGTTTGCTTCGAACTATGCCCCCGCGCACAAGCTCAACCAGATCAACCCCACCCAAAGCATCCGCCCTGATACGTTATTCACGGTGGACGATGTCTTAAAGTCAGAGGGATTTACCCACATTCAACATGTGGTCAACCTGGCGTTAGAAAAGAATAGCACCTTAGTACGAATGGCTAATCAGTGGTTCATCAAAGAGTTGATCTTGGAAACCAATGAGGGTCATTTACACCTGGCAGAAGCCATTCTGGATATGCACGGTGGCGGTCCCTTGACGACCGAGCAAATCGTGCAAGACATTGGTGGAATTGGTCAAGAAGCCCTTCCGTTGCAAGTGTTTTCGATGAACTACAAGATGAAGGATGATGCACGGTTTGACGAAGTGGGACCAGCGGGGGAAGTGTTGTGGTTTCTTAAGCAATTAGAACCCAGCGCGGTGCAACGTCAACCAGACATGTTGGCTTACCAACCCATCCCCTATGACCGTACCAGTCTCTCTCGTGCGGCACTGCAACTTGAAGCAGAGTTGAAGGATGAATACTCCCCACTCAAGCCCATTGAGCACAACATTGATGCTGCTTCTGTGCATTTGATTTATCCCCACCGCCGTTTGGGTACATTGCCCCTCAACCAAGAGGCGGAGCGCATTTTCCCATTTGCCCTGCGCACCGAACGAATTTATACCACTGTAGTCGATTTAACTGATGGAGAACGCTACAAAGCATGGGTGGTGCGCAAATATAGCTATGTGTACGGATTGTTGCCGCTGTATCAAAAGCACAGCCTGCCCATTGGATCAACGGTCATTTTACGCGCTGGGGAACACAAGGGGGAAATTAGTTTAGAGTTTGGGCATCATGCTCGTCGTCTTGAGTGGGTGCCGATCATCACCGTGACGGATGGAAAGATCGGCTTTGAAAATATCAAACGCTCCCTTACTGCAGAGTTTGACCCGCTCATGTTGTTGGGGGTGGACGACCTAGAAGGGATTGGAAAACTCTTCCAAGTCACTAGGAACCAACAACAACCGCTCGCCAGCATCCTCCGAACCATCATCCCCCCGCTGGGACAATTCACAGCAAGCGGAAGTGTTCATGCCAAAACGATCTACAGCGCGGTCAATATCATCCGACGTTGCCCTCCAGGTCCAATCTTGGCGACCTTAGAAAACAACCCTGACTTTGACTATGTTGGGGATCACTACTGGAAACTTAGTCATTAAAGGGGAAACAAGATGACTGGATTACCGCGTCTTGGTGGGCTTCCATCCACCAACGCAGACACTCGTTTTCACATTGATTATGGTTGGTGGGAATCACAACAAGCTGAATTGCGCAACTATTTACTGACACACATCAGTGACTTAACGCTTAGAGATCGCTTAAAACAGAGCAGCACCGAAAGGGTGCACGATTTTGTTGACCCCGAAACCGGTGAGGTATCTCGCTTGAACGCGCTTGAGGTCGCAATTAAACAACAGGCATCAAGGGATGGTTTTATTAACCAGCACATCTCTTTGGTGGATAATGTTTTTCGGGTATTCCTTGCTAACGGAAACACCCCCCTTTCTCCGCGTGAACTAGAACCTATTGTGGGCAAGCCAGCTTCACTCATTCACAAGACCATTGGCGGAACAACGATTTACAAAGGCATTCATGCTGTTGATGAGTAACACGGGGGAAAATTAAATATGGGGCGCGTCGTCAATACAGAAAGCAACGGCAAACAACGTAATCAACTTAGACGAACTATTGCGGAGATGCTTCGGCATCTGTCTCAAAAAAGCACCATTGATGATGAAGCAAAAGATATGTTGGCAACAATCGTCTTATGCCTGCGTCAAATCAATGATGGCATTGATGAATCTACGGTGGCGTGGGAAAAACGCGACTATTGGTTAAAAGCCGAGAATTTTCGGCGGGAATGGCAATGGGTGACAGAGATCGAAAGCAAGCTCACCGCAACCTTGCGGACGGAAGACTGGGATGCGATACCTGACCTGATGCTCAGGTTATTCCCCCATTTTTCAGACATCAACGTAACGAAGTTCACCCGTGAAGCTGAAATATGGCAACACAACTACTTCAAGTTTTCGCTACGAGATTAGCGGAAGTGTGCGTCTAGCCACGGATCAATGCGTGCGTAGTTGGGAATCGCTCCACGTGTGCCTGCCAACAGATCATCGCGGTTTAGTGACAAGCGTTCAAACTTGCCAGCAGACAAAATGACGGTTGGCAAATACGTCACCCCGTCCAACAGGTTGATGTCGGTTTCGACATTTTGCCCATAGATGTGAGCGATCGCCCACCAATTCCAGGGTAGCATCAATTTTGTGACCACTGCCTGCAAAACCTGTTGTTGACGCTGAATGCGGGCGTAGTCATCATCCCCGTGACGGGTGCGCGCAAAGCGCAACGCCGTGATGCCGTCCATGTGTTGCTTCCCCTCGTCGAACCTGACAACCATCGTGCCAAAGTCTTGGGTTGGGAAAGTGGGATCGACAATGGCGCGTTCAACTTCAACAGTTACCCCGCCGAGTGCATCCACCAACTGCACGAATGCATCGAAGTTCAGGCGTGCCGTGCGATCAACCTCAAGGTTAAAGTTGTCCTCTATGGCACGGGCAACCCATTCCGCCCCTGTTCCGCTTTGCTCTAATTCGCCTAAGACGTTAATCGAGTTGATGCGCTGAGAGCCATATCCCTCCACTTCGATGAAGACATCGCGCGGTATTGAGAACATACTCATGCGCAGGCGACGGGTTTGTAAATTCAACAGCAAGATGGTGTCTGTTCGGGTGGCAAA
>CAIRDJ010000337.1 GCA_903877335.1 uncultured Chloroflexota bacterium
AGTGGTTGCGCAGACGCATCCGTGACAAATACAGCAAGGGCATCCGCTGCAAACTTGGTGACGCTTAACGTTATCGAGCCCGATGCGGATGGCGCATACGTATAGACTTGTGCGATTGCGGATGATGAGAGCTGCCCTTCAATGGGTTGATTGGTGCTGAGTTGACGTTGGACAGTATCTTGTGCAAAGGCAATGGTCTGCATGGTGAATGTTACCACCCCGAAAACGATGATGAAGCGTAATGCTTTTATGAACATGTTTGTTCTCCTGTTGATTATCTAATTGGCAGGGCTATTATTAGGAAGGTCAGTAGAAGCGAGGGGCGTAGCTGCCAATTGCCCCGTCAACTCAACAAAGTTGGTTAAGCCTTCAACCACCTCCACTATCGTGGAAAGACGGGTGCTGTTGAGCGTGGCAACCACCTCATAACGCCCTTCAGGAACATCTGCAAAGACAAAGTTTTCATTCCACCGTGGGTCACTATTGACGGTTGATGCCGTTGTGCCAAATACATAGGTTGTCGTTGTATCCTCGATTTGGTTGCTCTCCCACTTTCGAAGCGTCACTTCATGATCTGCTAAAGGCGCTCCCAATTCATCCGTTAAAGATCCAGCAATTACACCGTGCCCAACATAGGGAACCATCCAAAGCAATGGATTATAGGTACTGCCAAAGGCGTTTTCTCCCACGCGCACCTCAAAATGCACATGGGGTTCGCCCACTCGTCCGCTTGAGCCGACTAATCCAATCACATCCCCCCGCTCTACATACTGATTGCGCGTAATTAAGACGGCAGAAAGATGAGCATACAATGTATACAGGGCTTGTCCGTCGTAGCCAAAATCGTGCTGGATCACCACGACATTTCCATAGCTTGGTGAATTTTGAAAGGTTTTTTTTGATTCAACGCGGAGACTGTCTGCCGCCCAAATGACCTGCCCAGACCCTACTGCACGAACTGACTCCCCAATTGGGTTGGGCATATCAATCCCACGATGCACACGCCACGGGTTATCTTGATCGGGTCCATCCGCACCATACGTGTAATAGAATAACCCAAAATTCGTGGCATTAGAATCTACGGGACGGCTAAACCAGTAATGATCGCGCCCTTGTGGATCACGCGAAATTGGCGGGATGAGTAACGGGGGTTGCCAGGAAGGGGTTGAAAATGACAAGGGTTGCTCAGTATAAGCCAAAAGGATTTCTTGCCCTGTTTCGTCTAGGGCAACATTCAAAGGTGTGGGAGTCACAAGGACAGGCGTGAGGGTGATAGCAACCCCAACAGGGTCTGTGGGGCGAATACCGATCTCATCTGGCGGCAAGGGAATGGGTCGCTCCTGCCCCTCACTATCCACCTCTAAAGTAGGTACCACAAAGGGTTGGACAGGAATTGCCACGGTTGGCAAAGGTGTGCTCCACTCCCCAACACCACCTTGCAGAAGCCTTTTCCAGCTATTTGTGGAATCGCTTGGCTCAACTTGTGTTGGAATCGCCACCACGAGAGGTTGAATTACACGAATATTTTGGCGTGTCAAAGCGTAAAAACCAACTGCTACAATGACAAGGATCAGGAGGGTTAATGAAGCGTTTCGCATAACCTGCTCTTATGGATTCGTAGTGGATGCAAAGCCACCCAACTGTACTTCAGTGTAAAGTTCTAGCATGGCATCTAACCACTCTAATCCGTCGTCTTTGCGGAAAAGCCAGAAGTTGATGGCATTAAAGTTAGCACGCCAATCACCAGAAGCCGCCATCCGTTGCCATCCATAATCTGTAGCGAGTTGAGTGAAGTCCACGTAGTAGCCACTTGGCACACCCTCACGCAAGCGCCCACCTTGATTATAGGCTTCAACATCTCCTTGATTTCGGCTAGCGAAATCCCAGGGAATCGCTCGCAAGGGTTCTCCTAATTGTCCGTTTTGTGCGTCTTCCGCCACTCTAACGTAAACGCGCCAAAAGGTTTCGACTCCTATATCCTCACGAATGACCTCGATAGGTGGGGGAAAACCTGCTAGGGCATTTCGGTTAATGGCAAAAGCACGCCCGGTCATGTGCCAATTGCGTCGCGCTTCACCCGGTTGAGGTGGACGGTCAATACGCCAGAAAGCATCCTCTATCTGCCCCAAGAAATCATACCCCGTTAAAGTTAAGGTACGCTCACGTAGGGCATTGAATGAATCGTTCACGCGGTCACTCAACACAGGATGAGGGGCAATCACATCTGCCAATGTATCGAGCCGATAGCGAGGCTCGGTGCTAAACTCAATTACCTGTTCGTTGTAAAGGTCGGCAGGTACGGCTAATGGCAATCCATTCGATCGTGTTGCTTCAACAGGCAATGGCGAAGCCGTCCAAACGCTGCCATAAGACCCACCAGGTAAAGCAATCACTTGTGTCGCAATTCCGCTTTGCGTGACGGGACTGACAATCAAATGCGTGCTGTCGATAGAATCAACAATGAAGACCAATGCCGCACCGTCTGGCGACCATGAGGGCATTTTTCCACGCTCTAAGACTTGGGGGGTCGCGTTGGTGGGTTGAAGCGACGTAACAAATACTTTTGAGAGTCCCTCATCATATGCACTGAATGCCACCAGTTCCCCATTGGGAGACCATGATGCGAAGTCCTCATTGCGAGAATCCGTTTGCGTTAAGTTCACAGCTACTTCATCGCGCGGGTCATCCAATGAGAATAGGTAGATGTCTTGTGTGCCACCCCGCAAGGAGGTGAAAACAACTTGCCGACCATTCGGCGACCATGACGGAGAAAAGTCAGGCGCAGGGTTCTCTGTAATCCGAATGGGAGCTTGAGAGCCATCTAACGGTGTGATGTACAAATCCAGATTTTCGCCTTGATAACTTTCGTACACAAGATACTGACCATCATTTGACCATGAAGGATGACCTTGATACGAAAGATCAAAAGTTAAGCGCAGGGTATCCCCACTCAGCAAATCATAGACATAAATTTCCCAATTACCATCCTGGCGCGAGGCATACGCCAACTTACTCCCATCGGGCGACCATGCAGGGTCACGATCATCGGCAGAGCTGTTGACTAAACGCGCAGGGATATTGTCACCCACATTCACCACCCAGATGTCTTCTTGCCCGCCTTCTCTCACGACAAAGGCAATACTGCCACGAACTTCCAAAAGTGAGGAAAGCGGCGTTGTGGTTGGGATGGCAGTATTCAAGATGGCAGGAAGGGTTGGGCTAAGTCCTTGCACAATGGATAGGTTTGGTGGCAAGGTTAGGTTGGTGGTGTGGATGTTGATATTCCCTCTCGGTGTGGTTGCCCATAAGAACACCCCCAACAAAGCAAACCCCATGAACAGGATGATATACCCTAGTACACGATTTTGAGTTTTGAGCGGGTCTTCAATTAACTGGTTGACGGAGGCATCTTGGCGCATTCGTGAACGTTCCGCGCGACGCGCCATCACCGCAGACACAGATTGGGGAGATTGAATTAGGCGCACCGTGTCTTGTATGGCGCGCGTGCCTGCTCCCCCTTCCACGAGACCAACCCAATTCAACACCCCCCGAGCCATGCGAAAGAAAATACCGACTACGGAATAAATCACCCATAGAATGAAACGCACCAAATCCGTCGCACCCGACAATAAATGCTGGATGAATTGGTCAATGAGTTTTATGGCTAGAACACCAAATTTATCTGTTACACGGTAAAGTCGGATGAGCATCTTAAAGCCGAGCCACGTTATCTACGATCACTCTTCATTTTACAAACAAACGGCATCTAGGGCAATTGTAGGCAAGCTGACGCTAACCCAATGATACTGTCATTACGGATAAAATCGCTTATAATCTAATTACTTTGTCAGTCACGATAAGGAATTCCGGCATGCCCTTCCAAAAGACGGTTCTCTACGCTTTCATCATCTTGGCTTTCATCTTTCCACTCTACAGCTTGACTAGGGCGCAAGATGCAACAGTAGTGCATATGGTGCAACCTGGCGAGACGTTATTTAGAATCGCCCTAAAATATGGAATGACGACGAATGAATTGGCAGAGCGCAATGGGATAACCAACACGTGGACCATCTACGCCGGGCAAGCCTTGACTATTTCAGCAGAGGATGCCCCCTCCAGCACGACTGAAACTCCACAAGAAACCCCTCCCCTCACCAGCAATACCATACACAGGGTAACGAGAGGGGAAAGCCTCCGAAAAATTGCGGACGCATATGGAACAACGGTCAGTCAGTTGGTTCAGCTTAACCAG
>CAIRDJ010000338.1 GCA_903877335.1 uncultured Chloroflexota bacterium
CCGCTGACAAAATAGAAATCCTGATTGCGGACGGCATGAGCAATGACAACACCCGCGCCATCATTGACACCCTGAACACCGACGGGCGCATCACCATCTTGGATAATCCCAAACGTCGCCAGTCCTTCGGACTCAACCGCTTGATTCAAGCCGCTCGCCATGATTATCTCATTCGTGTGGATGGGCACACCATCTTAGCCCCCAGCTACGTCACCAAGTGCATTGAGTCTCTTCAAACCACAGGGGCGGCAAACGTCGGAGGGGCAATGAACCCTGTCGGACGCACGCGCATGGGATGTGCGATTGCGGCGGCGGGCAAATCCGCTTTCGCTGTGCCCAGTGCCTTTCATGTGAGTACCCGCGCCCAGTTCACGGATACGGTTTATTTGGGGGCGTGGCATCGAAGCATCTTCGCCGAAGTGGGAGGCTTTAATACACAAGTTGGGGTGAATGAAGACTACGAGTTAAACTATCGCATTCGGCAGGCGGGGCATCGTGTGTACTTCTCCCCTGATATTCAATCCATCTATTACGGTCGCCAAACGATAAAAGACTTATGGAAGCAGTATCTGACCTACGGACGTTCCAAAGTCCGCACCTTGCGCCAACATCCCCAATCGGTCAAACTGCGCCATTTGGTCGCCCCGTTGTTTGTGCTGTTCTTGCTCTCAGGCGGGATCACCCTAGCCTTTCCAGTCCTGCGTGAACTGTGGTTAGCGGTCAGCTTGGGCTACCTGATCTTGTGTGGCGTGTTTGCTTGTCGCGTTTGCGCCCAACGCGAGGTGAGCGTGTGGCGCGTGGCATTGGTCTTTCCGATTGTGCATCTGGCATGGGGCATCGGCTTTTGGGTAGAAGTTATCTGTGGAAGTTATCTATAATAGATATACGAGTTAACCAAGCATGAGTCCCCTTAACATCTCATGAAGTATTCAAGCACGTTTGCGATAAAGTGTTAAATTAAAGATGAATACACATCACATAGGAAACAATTTTAATGGAACTGAAAATTAATAACGCAAGTGTTGAAGTCACCGCCCCCCAAGACGAACCGTTGCTCTGGGTATTGCGCGACGAACTTGGGCTAACCGGCACAAAGTTCGGGTGTGGCATCGGAATTTGTGGGTCATGCACCGTACATGTGGACGGCGTGGCAACACGCTCGTGCATCACCCCGATCAGTAGTGTCGTGGACAAAGCCATCACCACGATTGAAGGGTTAAGCACCACCGATGAAAACGGGGAAGAAGTCTTACACCCCGTCCAACAGGCTTTCATTGATGAACAAGTTCCCCAGTGCAGTTGGTGCATGAGTGGGCAAATGATGACTGCCAGCGCGTTCTTACAACAAAATCCCTCCCCCAGCGAAGAGGAGATCGTAGATGCCATGAGCAACAACTATTGTCGTTGTGGATGTTACGTGCGCATTAAAGCAGCAGTGGCGCGTGTCGCCAAAGCGGAGGTGTCTGCATGACCACCCAACCCCCTACTAAACGCTGGCAAGTGAGCCGTCGCCAATTCTTAATTGGCATTGGTGCAGGCACTGCCACTCTTGCCGTTGGTCTAGCTGCCTCTGCCCCCGCGCTCAAGCGTGAAGCACAACTTGCCATTAATCAGGCTTTCCTCAATGGAGAGGCACCATCAAGCGAGACCCCTAAAGCCCCTTTTATCTGGTTTGAAATCCACGCCGACAACAGCGCGTTCCTCTACATTCCCAAAATGGAGATGGGGCAAGGCATTCATACCACCCTAGCGCAAGTCGCCGCCGATGAGCTGGAACTCGATTGGGAGCGTGTCACCGTGCGCCAACCCGACATTCGACATGGGTTTGATCCTGGCTTGCTCTTCACCTTCGGAAGCACCTCCACCACCTCGCTCTATCAACCTATTCGGGAAGTGTCCGCCACCTTGAGAGAGATGCTCCGCCAAGAAGCCATCCAACAATTAGGCACCACCGCTGACGCGCTCACGTTGGATAAAGGCACGTTCAAACATGGTGAGACCGTCCTCACCTATGGCGAGATTATCGCCAACAAGCAGGGAGAATGGGACATCCCCGAAGACCCTGCCCCCCTCAAAGACGCTCGCAATTTCCGTTACATTGGTCAATCAGTTAAGCGCGTAGACTTCAAAGAGAAGCTAACTGGTCGGGCAATTTATGGTTTTGATGCTCGCGCTGAGGGCATGCTATACGGCGCGATAGCGCGCCCACCGCGCTATCAAGCAACGCTCACCCGCGCCAGCGAAGGCACTGCCAAGACCCTCCCCGGCGTGGTGGCGGTGGTGATTCAAGAGGGCTTTGCGGGGGTGGTTGCTACCACCCGTCGGCAGGCATA
>CAIRDJ010000339.1 GCA_903877335.1 uncultured Chloroflexota bacterium
ATCCACCGCAGTCGGGGTAAGCGCGAAGCTGGCTTCGATCGCTTGTTGCGTGCCCACCATATCGGCAAGCTGTTCGGCTATAGTGACGTTTCCTAAACCGCGCACGATTGAAACCCAAGTGCGTCCAGGTTTCATCATCATGGGGGTGTTGTCCCCGTAGATCATCTGAATAGCTGTTCCGGGTTCATCATTCTCTCTACGCCAATAACCTTGATAAGCCATGCCATTCCGTATGAGTATCACACGCCCTTGTTCATGCAAGGCAATCTCGATCGAGGCAAAAGTAGAACCCTCTTCAAATAAATCTGGTCGGTCTAAATGTTCCACCTCTAAGATGACAAGGTTATCCGCCCAAAGTTGTTGATCTTCAGCTGCATCTTTGTGCATCACACCATCGGTATAGCGCACGTAACGGGTGGTCAACGTATCATATTGCCAACGCGCACTGGTTTGCCCGTACCACTCCAAGAAGATGTCGCGCGCAATCATGCCGTTTGCGTCTGGGGTGACATTAAAGGCAAACCCACGCGCCTTGTAACCGTCATTGACACCCCGCGCAGTCGCGCGTTCCCACACCTTATTGGTATCGACAAACAACGTGTGCTCATAGGCAATGCCGGGACGATCTACCCGACAGAAGCCTGCTTCTGCGCAGTTGTCACCGATGGATGGAGAAATCACCTGATAGACCCAGTCTTGCGACAGGATCAAGTTTTGCACGGGTTCGCTTGCCCCTGAATAGGCAAACAACGATTCATACATGGTGACTAACTCGATGTCGAATAGTCGCCCACTGCGCACGGGTCCAACCACTGTTGGAGCATTGCTTCTGAATAGACCGGCAAAGCGCGTTACCCCGCCCTCAACTTCATACTCAAAGACGACATCGGCAGCATTCACACCACTCTGCGGGCGAACAATAGGGGGAAAGTTAGAAATCTTCACCAATAAGTTGCGCCGTGCTTTCGCTTCATCAGACGGGTAGAACATCCCAGTGAGCGGGTTGATATTTTCGGGATAATAAACAGGTCCGATGGGGGTGGGAGTGGGACTGGGAGTGTAGGTGGGGGTGTATGTTTGTGTTGGCGTGAAGGTGGGGGTAAAAGTCGCGGTTGGGGTGGCAGTTGGAGTGGGTGTCCACGTTGCAGTGGGACTGGGGGTGCTGGTGTAGGTAGCCGTTGCAGTGGGACTGGGGGTGCTCGTATAGGTAGCCGTTGCAGTAGCAGATGGGGTGAAAGTCAATGTGGGGACAGCAGTTTCAGACGGAGCTGAAGGCGTATTGGTTGCCAAGATGAGCGCAGGCAACTCTGGACGAGGGGTGTTGGTGGCAAGATTATCAAGGGGGGGCAGGGTGCTAGATTGTGCCAATAACGACGGCACGAACACTAGAAACCCAACTAGACTTGACAAGCAAGCAACGATTAAACGGATTGACGAACGCATAACTGCCTCTCTCATGAGCTGGTTCAGAATTTCTTAGGCAGGGGAAAGTATAGTCCCAGATCAGATAATTCACAGGTATAGGGTTGTTATGTTACGATTTTGCCCATCACGAAAATACATCCAATGAAGAATGGTTGAAACGATGTCTAAAGGCAAAAGATTGCTAATTTGCTATGCCCATCCTGATGATGAAAGTTTTGGCTTGGGGGCACTCATTGCCAGTCATGTGGCACAAGGGGTTGAGGTGTATTTGATTTGTGCAACCAGTGGTGAAGCCGGCTCTATGGATGCAAGCTACATCCAACAATACGGTAGCATCAAGGCAACACGTTTAGCGGAGTTGGAGTGCGCCGTTCGGGTGCTGGGCATCCGCAAATTGTTTTTGCTGGGCTTTCGTGACAGTGGCATGATGAACCATGCCGACAATCAACATGGTGATAGTTTATGGTCACAGTGGCTTCACAACCCGGAAGAGGTTGTCCGTTCTTTCGTTCGTGTCATGCGACAGGTTCAACCACAAGTTATCATCACTTTTAACGAGTATGGTGGCTATGGACATCCCGACCATATCGTGTGCCAGCGCGCCACAGTTGCTGCGCTCCAACAGGTGAATGACCCTGATTATCATGTGGATGATCTTGCGCCTTACTCCCCCCAAAAACTGTACTATTCAACCGTCGCCAAAATGCCCATGCAAATTCGCATTTGGCAAGAACGCTTTAAGGGTGTTGATCCGTCTCGGGCGGGGCGCAATCATGATGTTGACCTGTTGGCGATATTGGATCACATGACCGCTGTCACCACCCACATCTCCATTACCAAATATTTACAGGCGTGGGATGATGCCAGCAACTGCCACCTCAGCCAAGGAGGGGCACGCATCTTCTTGGGCTTTCCGCTGTGGTTGCGCCGTGTGCTCTTCCGTTATCAAGGCTTCACGCGCGTTGTACCAGCATGGCAACCGAACGAGACGCTAGAAACGGATTTGTTCGCTGGGCTGTAGTTCATTTCAATCGGTTGCTTGAAGTAGCCTGACAAAACCAACAGGCAGAGGCACGCCTTGCAGACTGGTGGCATTGTTGGTGTTTTGTAGGGTCGTGGTTGATGGGGGGTTGCGCAGGTCACCATCGTGCCTTTAGGACGAGGGAATAAGCGCGTACCATGCGTCCAAGTAGGCTTGACCACTTCCACCTTGCAACCACCCCACGAATAGGCGATGTAGGTTCATGGGTTCTTGCAAACCCACCAGATACAAATTTAGGCGCAACGGATAGCTAAGTTGCGTAACATTCTCATAAGTGGGGAGACTTTGCTCAAGTGCCAAAGGTTTGATGTTGGCGGGCACTTGGCTCAAGTTAAGATAGCCTATGGCTTGGGTGTCGGTTGCAATCTGCCGCGCGAGCGCATTGAGCGACAGAGCGACCCTCGCGGATGCCGAGATAGGGGTATTTCCTAAAACCAAATGACCCAATTCTCGGTGCGATTCTGAACTCACTTCTCGAACATAAACATGAATGTCCGCATCCTCCCCCCCCACCTCCTGCCAATTGGTGATCTCTCCACCATAAATCGCACGAATTTGAGCAAGCGTTAATTGGTCAATCGGGTTGGAAGGGTGAACGATGAATACAAGCGCGTCTAAACCCACCGGAGCAACCCATAAATTAGGATCATTGGGCAATGAACTGGTGAGGAAGTAATTCAATTGTCGGTTGTTCAGGTGTTCTAGCAACGTATCAGATGGCAAAGATAACACCTCAAATTGTAGCAAAGCATACTGGCGTGTGAACTCCCCCACCAAATAGGTTAAAAGGGGTTGCATGGCAGGAGAGGTGTATAGCGTAATCTTCTCAACATTGGTGGTGGGGGTGATGGCAGGCAGAGCCTGCTGGCTACTGCACCCCAACGCCAAAACAACGATCAACAGGATGAGACATTCTAAGAAATAGAATGGCAAGATGCTGATGCGTAAACGCCGAGGTGATCTATCCTGAAAAGCGGGTCGCAAAACGATTTAGCCCTTGCCCTAAGTAGTCCGCGTCAAATACCGTGACAGAAAATGATTGGCAAATTCATCGAAGCTACCTAGCACGATATGCTGGCGCAACTGCTCCATCAACCGCAACAGAAAATGGATATTATGGACGCTCAACAAGTAGTGCCCCAACAATTCATTGCTGTGTACCAAGTGGCGAATGTAGCCCCGTGTGAAATTTTGACAGCAATAACAGCTACATTCAGAATCCACAGGGTTTTTGTCGGTGCGATAGGTTGCCTTGCCCATATTGAACCGTCCATCCATCGTGAAAACCGCCCCATGCCGTGCCAGGCGCGTGGGCAATACGCAATCAAAAATATCAACCCCACGCCGCACCCCTTCCACAAGGTCTTCTGGTGCGCCAACCCCCATCAAATAGCGGGGTTTGTCGGTTGGCAACATAGGAACGGCAAAGTCTAGGGTACGATACATATCTGTTTTGCTTTCTCCCACTGCCAAGCCCCCCACCGCATAGCCCGGACAATCCAACTGGGTGATAAATTCAGAAGACAAGGCGCGTTGATCCTCAAAGATTCCCCCCTGTTGAATGCAAAATAACGCCTGCACGCCATCATCGGGATGAGCAACGCGACAACGCTCCGCCCATTGACTGGTGCGCTTAACCGCACGCTCGACGATGGTGCGGTCAGTGGGGTTAGGGCACTCATCAAACGCCATGATGATATCTGCGCCTAAGTTCTCTTGAATCGTCATCGATACTTCTGGGGTAAAACGATGTTTGCTCCCATCGTGGTGACTTTGAAACGTCACTCCATCGTCATCAACTTTATTAATCGCCGCCAAACTCCATACTTGAAACCCGCCCGAATCCGTTAAAATAGGACGGTTCCACTGCATGAATTCATGCAGACCGCCCATCTCTCGGATTAACTCGCTACTGGGGCGTAGGTGTAAATGGTAGGTATTGGCTAAAACTAGCGTCGCACCTAGCTCTATTAAATCTTTGGGTGGGACTGCCTTGACTGTTGCTTGTGTACCAACCGGAGCAAAAATGGGGGTGAAAATGCTGCCGTGTGGGGTATGCAGTCGTCCAGCGCGAGCGCGTCCGTCTGTTGCCAGTCTTTCAAATTCAAATGCCATTCAGCTATTGGCTACCTTGTAGTTTAACGAAAAACCGTATTATAACAAAACGAGTTTTTGATTGTCGCTATTGGATTATACGCCGAACCACTATGCAGAGTCCCCTCAATCTTGAATCATGTCGCCCATCGTGGATTGAAATCAGCGAAATCGCTTTGCTGAACAATTTACATCAGATTCGTCAGGCAATTCAGCCACATATCACCATTATGCCGGCTGTCAAAGCAGATGCTTATGGGCACGGAGCAATCCGTATAGCACGCTTGCTTGTTCAAAATGGCATAGAGCACTTGGCAGTTGCAAATTTTGCAGAGGCACTTGAGTTGCGCCAGCATGGCATCGCGTGTGAAATTCTCGTGATGGGCCACCTTCCCCCCCATGCGGTCTGGACTGCGTTGGCGCAAAATATCACGGGGACATTATATTCGATAGATCAACTGCAAATGCTCCAAGCAGTATTAGCAGGCGCAGGACAACGCTTACGAGTTCATCTTAAACTGGATTCAGGTATGGGTAGGTTGGGCTTTTTGACGGAGAGCATTTCAGAGTGGTTGTCTGCGTTGTGTGCGGACACCCACTTACAGATTGAAGGGGTCTATACTCATTTTTCCGCTGCCGACGAAGACCCCCATCACACCAATCGGCAGGTCGAAGCGTTCAGCAATGCAATTCAAGCCCTACACGCGCACGGGTTGAACTTTCGTCATGTTCATGCAAGCAACTCCGCCGGCACGCTACTAGGGCAAGATTATCACTTCAACATGGTTCGACCAGGAATCATCACCTATGGGTATAACCCCTCTAACCTCGTCACCGATATTGCGCTTCAACCCGTGCTTACCTGGAAGACGACGGTCACGCAGGTTAAAACGGTCCCTATGGATTATCCCATCGGCTATGGGAATACCTACCGCACACGCCAATCCGAAAAAATCGCTCTCATTCCGGTGGGCTATGCAGATGGCATTCGACGCGCCCCGTCACGCTGGAAGTGTGTGCTGGTGGAGGGCAAGCGTGCCCCTGTGATTGGGCGCGTCAGCATGGAAAAAACGATCATTCGCGTGGAAGACATTCCCGATGTTCGCATCGGTAGTGAAGTGATTCTGATTGGCTCGCAAGGCACAGAACAAATCACCGCTGATGAAATCGCAACTTGGTTTGACACGATAGCCTATGACATCCTGACGAATGCGTTACCGCGCGTTCCACGCCCAACGGACTAACCTTGCAAGACCCTGACCATATCGGTAGCAATATCGTTAGGGGGGGTGGCAAACGGATAAACGCGAATCAAGCGCGCCTGCTGGTCAACTAGAAACATGCTGGCAGTGTGATCCACCAAATAATTGGCGGCAGACGCTTCGTTTTGTCGGAACGCAACATACAAACCAAACGTCTTACCGAAAGTTTGAACCAGATCGGGTTGCCCCGTGATGCCGATGAAGCTGGGGTCAAACCGTACCATGTAGCTTTGCAAGAACTCCGCCGTGTCACGTTCCCCATCGACGGTGATGAACACGAATTGCGCCTCACTTGCGAAATCGCCCAGCGCAGCTTTAACTCGCCGAAAATCCCCTAACGTCATGGGGCATACATCTGGACAATGGGTGTAACCAAACGCCATCAAGGTTAGTTTACCGCGGTAGAGATCAAGCCCTACTGTTGCATTATTGGTATCCGTCAGCGCGAAATCTGGCAACTTTTCCGGCGGGTAAATCATCGTCCCCACGTAAGGAGGCGGGGGTTGAAGTTGTTGAGC
>CAIRDJ010000340.1 GCA_903877335.1 uncultured Chloroflexota bacterium
CGCCCCGCCCAACCCGGCGCAGGGGGGCAATCACCACAGAGCGGTAGCTCATCCCCGTTTGGTGGCACCCGTCCCGCCCAACCCGGCGCAGGTGGGCAGTCACCACAAAGCGGTGGCGCATCCCCGTTTGGCTCACGCCCCGCTCAACCCGGCGCAAGTGGGCAGTCACCACAAAGCGGTGGCGCGTCCCCGTTTGGTTCCCGTCCCGCCCAACCCGGCGCAGGCGGGCAGTCACCACAAAGCGGTGGCGCATCCCCATTTGGCACCCGTCCCGCCCAACCTGCCCCTGCTGGGGGAAACAAACCCACCTCCGATCAGTCTGCTAAACCCAACGACAAAGCGACAGAAGCGGGTAAACCAGGGTTTGGTTCGCGTAGCCAAGCCCCTTCTAAGCCTGATGATGGCAAGCCTAAAGCAGGGGAGGACAAACCCAAAGGGGGCGGATTCTTCAGCGCGGTGCTCACCCCATTTAAATCGAAGGGGGACGGAGCAGACCAGGAGCAGTCCTCTGGCGCGGATAAACCCACCACCAATCGGGTAGGCGACTTACGCAAAAATCTACCCTATGAAGCGGGTAGCAAGAAAGAGGGGGATGCCCCGAAGAGTGAGGGGGAAAACTCCATCAAAGTGCCGGGGGTAGCTGCTTTAACAGGAGCAGTTAGCTCGCTGGGTGGAGTGTTCAACAGGGGCAAGAATCAACCTGCTGAAGAAGGGGGCAAGCCCGAAGCAAAAACTGCTCCCAAGCCAGCTCCTACTGCTGCGAAAGATGCCAAAGCCGAGGGAGGCAGTGGCTTAGGGGCACGGGCGTTTGGTAACTTAGGCGGAGGGAAGAAGCCCGAAGTCGATGAGAAGGCGCCAGTTTCTGCTGTCAATCAGCAAGGCAAGGGGGGTAAAACGGGTGCACCGCTTGGCGCTGCTGGGCGCAAAGAGGGTGAACGCCCTCCCTTGGACCTGAAGAACCTCACTTCCGGCTTGGTCAGGTCAGTGCGTGGCATTTTCGGATCGGAAGAGAGCGCAAAGTCCGCCACCAAAAAACAACGGAACACAGCCCCCAAAATCAAAGAACAACAGGGCATGTCGCTTGACCGCAAGCTGGACTTGCTGGGCGTGGGCTTGGTGTTGGTGTCTGGGGCGTTGCTGTTGAGTGGCTTGTCTGCCCGACAGGGAGCCATCACGGAGTGGTTTAACACGCTGTTCAACACCTTAGTAGGTTGGGGCGCGGTTGCCATACCCATTGCCGGCTTGATAGTGGGCATTTGGTTGATTGTGCGCCATTTCGGGGACGATGCGCCCACGGTTGACATGGGGCGCGTGTTCGGCATCGGCTTGTTATATGTCTCCGGGTTGGTGAGCGCCCACTTCATCTACTCTTTCCAATTAGACAACATTGTGAGTTACGAGCATCTCATGTTTGAGATTCGCCGAACTTGGCTTGATCCGTCCATCATTCCTGCCGGAGGGGGGATGATTGGGGGTTATATTTACCTGCTCTTGGTCTCTTACGTGGGCGAGATACTCGGCTTCACGTTGGCGTTGTTCGGCGTGCTAGTCGGGATGATGTTCATTGCGGACTTGAGTCTTTCGGAAATCGCCATCATCATCGTCGGGCTATGGCGTAGCTTCCGCGATTCACAACGTCGCTCTGCCGAACGTAAGGCGGTGGTGCGCGCCCAGCGGATTGCCCAACGCCAAGCGCAAATTGCCGCCCTCACCCCCCCCGCCACTCAAATTGAGGTCACACGCCCTGTTGTTCAAGCACTCGGTGCTGGTGGGGAGCATGCCCTGCCTGCCCCTGATCCCAGTCGTGCCATCCCCATCACGATGGGGGGACGCACGATTTCCGCCTCCTTAGCGCAACAACAAGGAGAGTCGGTTGTGGTGGGAGCGGTCACTGGACGCGCCCCACGTAGCGGCTTGGGGGGGTTATTTGGGCGTGTAGCACTCCCCAAACTACAACCCGCGCCCGCCAAGCCTGCCCCTGTCCAAGCCGCGAAGCCCACCCAAGCGACCACCCCACTTGGGGCGCGTCTTGGTGGGTTGACCAACCGAATGGGCATTGGGAAGAACGCCACCCCCTCCACCCCACCCCCTGCTGCTGACCCCGTAGCGACTACTCAAACCGCCCCTGCGCCAGCAACGGCAGTTTCCAGCGTTCCCACCGCGCCTGTCGGTGTTACTGCGCCGGTGCCCAAGCCAGAGGATGGGCTACCCAGCGCGACCGTTGCGCCTGTTGTGCCGTCTGCCACACCGACTGTTGGCGCAAGCGCACAAGAACGCACGGCACGCTTGAACGCCCCACATCAAGCTCAACCAGCGGTCGCTTCTAGCCCCGCGTTCACGACCGATCAAGCGGCAATCTCGCGCACAGATGCCTATCGCAATGCTCCCACCCCACCTGCTGTGGTGAACCCCGTCGCGCTTCGACCTGCGCCTCCGTCGGTCAACATTGCCCCTGCACCCAAAGCCCCCAAGCGCGAGTGGAAATTGCCCGACGTTAAAGAGTTGCTCAACGAAGGGCAAGATCAAGACTTTGACCGTCAATTCTTGGTGGAACAGGCGCGCATCATTGAGGAGACCTTGCGCAGTTTTGGTGCGCCGGGGCGCGTGGTGGAAATCAACACCGGTCCTGTGATTACCCAATACGGGGTGGAGCCAGATTATTTGCAGGCGCGTTCGGGTAAGAAGAACCGCGTCAAAGTGAGTGCGATTGCCCAGCTTGACCGCGACCTCCAACTGGCTTTGGGGGCGCGTTCGATCCGTATAGAGGCGCCCGTGCCCGGCAAGGGGTACGTGGGCATTGAAATCCCCAACGCTAAGAACTCGTTAGTTAGCCTGCTAGACGTGATGACCTCTGAAGACTTCATCAAGATCACCAACAAATCGCGCCTCGCGCTGGCGTTGGGTCAAAGCGTAGATGGTACGCCCACGTCCGCCAACCTGGCTTCTATGCCCCACTGTTTGATTGCGGGGACAACAGGCTCGGGCAAGTCAGTGTGCATCAACGCCATCATTTGTTCACTTTTAGCAACCAACACGCCCGATCAACTCAAGTTCATCATGGTTGACCCCAAGCGCGTCGAGTTGACCGGCTACAATGGCATTCCGCATTTGGTTGCGCCTGTGGTGGTGGAACTTGAGCGCATTGTGGGCGTCTTGAAGTGGGTCACACGAGAGATGGATGAACGTTACAGGAAGTTCAGTCAATCTGGGGCGCGTAACATCGAGGACTTCAATAAACATCTTGTTGAAGGCGAAGAGCAAATGCCCTATGTGGTGGTGATTGTCGACGAGTTAGCGGACTTGATGATGCTTGCGCCGGAAGAGACCGAGCGCGCCGTCTCGCGCATTGCGGCTTTGGCGCGTGCGACCGGGATACACTTGGTCATTGCCACCCAACGTCCGTCGGTTGATGTGGTGACGGGCTTGATTAAGGCGAACTTCCCCGCGCGGATTGCATTCGCGGTGGCGGGCAGTGTGGACAGTCGCGTTATTCTGGACCAACCTGGGGCGGAACGCCTGCTGGGACGCGGGGACATGCTGTACTTAAGTGGAGACTCGCCTGCTCCACTACGCCTGCAAGGTGTTTACGTTTCTGACGAAGAAATTGACAACATTGTGCGCTATTGGAAGCAACAAGCCATCGGTTACAAGCCCGCGCCGGTCAAGGGCATTTCACCTTTGTCGGTGGACATCAGCAACCCACCGCGCATTATGACCCCTTCTGGCGCAAGCGAAATCACCAGTGGGCGTGGCAGTCGCCCTGACTTTATCCCGTCCGCGAGCGCGTCCCCGTTAAGTTCGGAGTTTTGGGATGATGATGCCCCACCGACAGACACCAGTGGCGAAGCGGTAGACGAAGACACGATGTATAAGCAAGCCGTGGAGATGGTGCGCCTGTTGAACAAGGCATCCGTTTCGCTGTTGCAACGTCGTTTGCGGATTGGCTATACCCGCGCCGCTCGCTTAATTGAATTGATGGAAGAGCGCGGGGTGGTGGGTCCACAAGAGAGTGGTAGCAAACCGCGCGAAGTCCTCGCAGAGAAGTAACGCCTCACTTGGGGGAACGGGTGTTCCCCCGTTGGTAGACTATTCTATCTCAACGTACCAATCTTCTTCACTCCAACCGACAGCACGAGTGATCCGCTCGCAGAATTTCTTGATACTCGCAGCGCTATTATTCTTTTGAAAATAATAACGGCTAC
>CAIRDJ010000341.1 GCA_903877335.1 uncultured Chloroflexota bacterium
GGCATGCACCGCAATCACCTTGCCGTTGTCCCACGCTTGATAATGCGCCAAACGCTCGGCTTGGCTATCAATCAGGAGGGTGCCGGTGGTGGCATTGTTGAAAATCTTCAAGCCACACACCCCACGCAAACCGCGATATTCCGCTTGATTGTGCGCTTGCGACGCGCCCAAAAAAACCCCATAGTCACAACATGCCCGCGCCTGCAACGCCTCTAGCTTGGTGTGCAAGGCGGATTGGGTGGTGGTGTTGGGGGGGGTGTTGGGCATATCAAAGACTGCTGTATAGCCGCCTGCTAGAGCGGCTTGCGTCTCACTGGTGAAGGTTGCCTTGTGTGCCCACTCTAAATCGCGCAAGTGCGTGTGGGGGTCTAGCATGCCGTGAATGCGAATCCTCACGATTAGACCTCTAAGCCCAACACCAACGCCAACAACGCCATGCGCACAAACATGCCATTTTCCATCTGGGCAAAATAAACCGAGCGCGTATCTTCATCCAATAGGTCATGATCGGACGGCGTGCCCATCTCATGCTTGCGTGGGAGGGGGTGCATCAAGATGGCATCATCCTGCGCTTGCGCCAGCAAGTCGGGGGTCATGATGAACGCATCGGCAATGGCATCATATTCCGTCGGATTTTCAAAGCGTTCCTCTTGGACGCGCGTCCAGTAGATGACATCGGTCTTGCCAATCACATCGGTGAGGCGGTCAGTCTCGATGGTTGCCACCTTGCGGACGTTGAGATACGCCACAATCTCCCTGGGCATCTTGAGCGATTCGGGCGAAACAAGGTTAACGCGCGTGCGAGCATTTTCAAAGCGGGCGATGAGCTTCGCCAGCGAGTGCACGGTGCGCCCGTGTTTGAGGTCGCCTACGAGGGTGATGGTCAAATTGTCGAGCGATTGCTTCTGGTCAAGAATGGTGAACAAGTCAAGCAGTGCTTGCGTGGGATGTTCGCCAATGCCATCCCCCCCGCTCAAGACCACGGTTTGGCGCGTGATGCGCCCCCGTAAAGTGTCCAAGTAGTAGGCGGCTTCATACGACGCGCCCCGTTCGGGATGACGCAGGGCGATCACATCGGCATAGCAGGCGGCAGCTCGCACGGTATCCGCCAGATTTTCCCCCTTGTATACGGATGAGAATTGCACCCCTCCACTTGGAGTAATCACTTCCCCGCCTAAACGGCGCATCGCCGCCTGAAAGGATAAGTCGGTGCGCGTGCTTGCCTCAAAGAAGAGCGAAGCCATCAGATAACCCCGCGCCAATTGGCTCACATCAGGATCATGCGAGGCAACCCGTCGGCGTAGGGAAGTGGCCACCTTGAACAAGATGTCTAGGTCTGCCCGCTCAAACTGTTCAACCGTCACCACATGCTTCCACTTGAAATCGCCAAAGATGCGGGGTGGGTTGTAACGCTTAACGAAATCTGCTGCACGACGTTGATCGCGCTGAGTATTTTGCACCATCTACACACTTCCAATTTTTATATCAGCATTGCCAGCTCTTCCGTTGCGGTTGCAATTGTCACCAGTCGAATAGGGCACGGCAACCCTAAATTTAAGCCGAATTTACAAACCGCTTACACACGTTGGGTGAATTGGTTACAAAGACTTGGCAAGATGAAGACGTAACCAACATAACCCATTCATTCACGAAAGGATGAACCAAAATGAACGTCAAGAAACTTTTCATCAGCACAGTCATCGTCGGGACACTCGTCATTGGAGCAAGCATCGCAGGGGCACAAGACAACGGAAATCGTGGGCGCGGAGGGCGTGGCGGAAACGGTTTAGGGCTTGAAATTGCCGAAACCTACACCGGTTTAACCCGTGAAGAGATCATCACCGCCGTGCGTGGCGGAGAGACCCTCGCCCAATTGATTGAGGCGAACGGGCAAAGTGTGGAGGCCTTCATTACCGAGGTGGTTTCTGAAACCACCGCCAAGATTGATGCACGCACTGCCACTATCAAGGCAAAATTGGAAAGCAACATCACCGCGCGGGTGTATGGTGAACGCCCCCCCGCCCCTGAACCAACAGCTACCCCCAACGCCTAAGACGCACTTCTAAAAACCAAACAAGGGCTTGAGCAACATCAAGCCCTGTTTTTATTCTCCGCTAGGGCTTCACCGCAACGATGATCTGATTTACGCCCATGCTCAAAGGGGTGAAAGTGGTTCGGGTGAGGACTTGCGCCAGGGCAGGCAAGCCGAATAACCCAAACTGAACGCTCTTGGGGAGCATGGGCAAGTACGGTACATCCCACAATCCATCCGCAAAATGCTTCACCACCCGAAGCCCCGCCGCCTCGCTCCAAGACCGCCACACCTCTGGAGGTTGAACGTTGATATGCGTCTTGTCTTTGCCGATCGCATCGTTCTCGGGGTCTTTGAAGCGTCTAAAGGTGTAGTTAGGTTGAGGCGTGGCATACAAAAATACCCCGCCCGGCTTGAGTAGGTCATGCACATCTTGCAAAGTTTGACTGGGGTTGGGCAGATGTTCTACCAAGTGCAGGGCGACCACCGCGCTAAAGCTACCCGCCTCAAAATGGTGGCGCATCTCCGCGACATCGAGCTGAAATGCCTGCGCTTTGGGGGCGTTCAAGCGCGTTTGCTCAATGCTGTAATCAATGAGATCAATTCCAACGCATTGATAATTATCCTGTAACAAACCCAGTAAATGCCCAAGCCCACACCCCATCTCGAGCAGGTTGCCCCCGTCGTGGGGGGCAAAGCGTTTGACCAGCGTGGCATAGTAGCGACGCGCAAACCAATACATGCTGAAACGCCCTAAGCCACGATCGGCATAGTTCCATTTTTCAAAATAGGCTTTGGTATAGTGTTCAGAGGGCACATTGCTCATGGGTTCGTCCTTGGCGATCATTCAGCGTGAAGGATGGACTCATCGCCTGATGAACCCATCCGCACGAGGGCATAGCCTGCTGTGTGTGGGTTATGCAACGGATGCCTGCATAACGGGCATGAGATCTTTCTTCGTGATGTCGAACAGATCAAACGTAATTTGGGGCAAGCTCAGCACCCCGTAAGTGTGCGAAGTCGCCCGTGAGGTGTGCATGGTATAGAGCGAACCGGGGTTCACCACACATCCTTTATCCACACTGACAAACATGGGGACGTGGGTGTGCCCCGTCACAAAAACATCGACCGCCAGCGACCCCAGCATCAAGTTGAGGAGCGTGCTAGAAGCATGCGCCTCATACAACCCCCAAATGTTGTTACCCGGCTTGCCATGACACATATATAGACGAATTCCGACGAACTCCTCACGCCATTCCAATGGGAGGTTGGTCAAGAAATCGCGGTTCACTTTCGTCAACGAGTCGTAAATCCACTCGTCATGGTTGCCTCGCACAGTGATGATGGAGCGTTCTCGGATGCAATTCACCACCTGATTTGGATCGGGTCCGCGCCCGATCAAATCACCCGCACATAGGATGGTATCAGCATGATGTTGATTATCCAACCGATCTAGTGCGGTTTGAAGTGCTTCGTAGTCTCCATGAATGTCTGATATAATACCAACTTTCATCCCAAGAAATACCTTATGTCAACAAGAATAGCATGCATTATATGTCACATCATCGCTCTCACGCTAGTTTGAGAAAAGCCAGCTTGTCGCTCCTCATCTTGCTGTGCTTGGCAGCTTTCCAAGTTTCGCTCCCCCCATGTGGCGACCAACGCCCCACCACCCTTTCCCAACCGTGGGCGGGCGCGGACAAACTTTATTGCCTAGAGCGCGTCATACAAGCAGGCGCGGTGGGCGCGGTGGGCTACTTTCAAGCCACGCTGGCGGATGACGGAAGCCTGTATGCTGTCGTGCCCTATCGGGGTGAAGTGCATCACCTGCTAGACACAGATGCCGACGGCTTGCCAGACACCGCCCGCACGGTGCTGAACAACCTACCCTTCCCGACGGCAATCACGCACCATAATGGGCAACTTTGGCTAGGAGCAGGCGAATCACTCTATCGTTATGACATTGCTGATGCCACGCTCACCCCCTTGATTGAACCCTCCCCCCATCGTCTAACAGGAGGGATCATCAGCGGGTTGGTGGTGGGGGCGGATGAACGCCTGTACGCGGTCATGAATGCGGATCGGGAGTGTTCCTCCACGACCAGCACGCTGACCAGTTTTGACTTGGACGGGACAAACCGTCAAAGCGTGATAGGCGGACTAGATTATGGTGCTGACCTCGCTCTTGTTGGGAATGATTTATGGGTGGCACAACCTGAGCACGATCAAATCCTACAGGTGGAAATCGTCCCCCCCCATGCCGAGCCTTGTCCGCCACTTCTGCAGGCAGAGAACACCGCCACCTATCATTTTCCTGCTGGAAGCGCACCCACCGCCCTAGCCTTCTACCCCCATGACACCTTCCCCAACTTGCACCAACGCTTGCTAGTGGGCTTACGCGGGAACACAGGGGAAGTGGTCATTCAAGGGTACAGCGTGGTTGCGCTTGATCTTGCCCACGCGGACGGACAACCGTTAGAAGCTGTCCTCCCGCGCAACTCGCCCCATTTAGGGATCAGCGACCAAAAAATGACCATTCAAGGGAGCGGCATTTACCCCCATCATGTCTACGATGTGGTGGTGAGCGCACAGGGTTGGGTGTATGTGGTGGTGGGCGGGGGCAACATCTATGCCCTACGCCCATATTAGACGCTTATAAACTTTGGTAGCCGATTGATTCTAAAGATGAAATTTTATGCTATAGTGTGGTCATTCTATCGATTTGCTTCGGTTATGAACCCATGACTCAACTGTTACTGATTCGCCATGCCACCAATGATTACGTCAAAACTGGGCGACTAGCTGGGCGCACCCCTGACGTTCATCTTAACGACGAAGGGAAGTTGCAAGCGGAGGCACTGGGCAACCGCCTGGCAGACACCCCCCTCACGCTCGCAGTTTCTAGCCCAATGGAGCGTTGCCAAGAAACAGCTCAAGCGGTGCTGGCACATCATCCCCATCTCACGCTCGTGACCAACCACGCCTTGAATGAGGTGGACTATGGAGAGTGGCAAGGCGCAAAGATCAGCGAACTGGCGAGCCGTAAGATGTGGCAAGTCATCCAAGAATATCCGTCACGCGCCTATTTCCCCAACGGGGAGGCAATGCGTGATGTGCAAACCCGCGCAGTTAACGAGATTGAGGGACTGGTCAAGGCGCATCCCAGTGAGATGATCGCTGTCTTTAGCCATGCTGACCTCATCAAGATGGTGGTTGCCCATTATCTAGGGATGCACCTGGATGTCTTTCAGCGGATTGTCATTTCTCCAGCTTCGATTACCACCCTGCAATTAGGGCATAGCCGCCCCTATGTGGGAACAACCAATGACATCAGTCATTTGCTCAAGGTACAACCAACATCCAAACCTGCTTTGTAGTTGATCTGTTATTACTGAGAATGAGAAACCATGCCAAACCTAGAGATTGAATTAAAACCTGTTGACTTTATCACCATCGGAACGATCGGCCCTAAAGGCAAGCGAATGTTCCATTTACAAGCTGGGCAAAGTGACCGGCTCATCACCCTTCTGATTGAAAAAGAGCAGGCATGGGCACTGGGTGAAGCGATTGACGAACTCATCAAGGACTTAGACGGAAAGCGCGAAACCTTCGACATCATGCAGTATGATATGGAATTGCGAGAGCCTTTGCGCCCGATCTTTCGGGTCTCTCAAATGGGCATTGGCTTCGATGAAGCCGATAAACTCGTGGTCATTGTGGCGCAAGAAATGGTGGTAGACACGCAAAAAGAGAGTGACGATCCCAGCGTGGTGCGCTTTTGGTGTAGCAAAGAGCACATGTTGGCGTTGAGCATTCAAGCGAAAATGATGGTACAAGCTGGACGAGCTGACCCGCGCATGAACGGTCGGCTAGTGTATTACTGGACGTGACCCATGAACCCTCTGGATTCTCTTCCCGATGAAGACCACCCCATTGAGATGGGGGATGATGGCGAAACGCCCGATGTGTATCTTTCGCATGCGGAGGTGATGAACCTGCTGGAACATGGTGAGATCATCAAGCAACACGGCATCATGAGCGACAGTTCCAACTATACTTTTTTAATCACCCTGCAACACGAAGAAGCCACCCTCCCAGCTATCTACAAGCCCCGCCGAGGTGAACGCCCGCTGTGGGACTTCCCCGATGGGACGTTGTGCTTGCGGGAACGCGCCGCCTTTTTGACTTCCCAAGTCTTAGGGTGGGACGTGGTTCCGCCCACTGTGCTACGCGAAGGGTTCTTGGGCATGGGTTCTATGCAGTTCTATGTTGACCATGACCCAGAGCTACACTACTTTCGCTTGGATGACCGTTTTCTCCCTCAACTGATGCGCCTCTGTTTATTTGATGTGCTGGTCAACAATGCTGACCGAAAAGGGGGGCATTGCATTGTAGACGCGGGGGGGCATTTGTGGGGCATTGACCACGGCATCACCTTCAACGAAGAGCCGAAACTGCGCACGGTGATTTGGGACTTCACCGGTCAACCCATCCCAACAGAATTACTGGACGATGTGCGCCAATTGTGTGCCCTTTTGGAACAACCCAGCGATTATCAAACGGCGTTGGAAGCATTACTTGACAAGCGTGAACGCCACGCCTTCCGCCAACGCATCCACCAGGTCCTGCAAGAAGGGCTTTTCCCCCTGCCAAGTGACCGCCAGAATTACCCCTGGCCCCCAATTTAACGCTTCGGTGTGCTGTGCGCCCTGTCTTGAGCGCAAACCAAGCGAGCAACACGACCGATCCAGCACGCACTAGCTCAACAAGACGACTAGCCGATTCGCAGGACGTTTTGAAAATGTGCAGTGTGACCCGTGTTGCGCGCTGTTCAGTCCGTTTACATTGCCTGGAAATCAATGGTCATTTGAAGGGGTACAAAAAATGATTTGTGGTATACTTTCGCGTATGGGAATCCATTTAGAACGAGACTGAGCGGTAAAACTATGGCAACCATCACTCTGAAAGACTACCAATATAAAATAGCCGAGTTGCTGTTGAACGGTAACACCGAAGAAGTGATCCGTCACTGCACCCATATCCTAGCCACCTTCCCCAAGAACGCCACCGTCTATCGTCACTTGGGAGAGGCACTCATGTCATCCCGTCGGTGGGAAGAAGCGGTTCAAGTCTTTCGGCGTGTGCTCACTGCCTACCCAGACGATTATGCTTGTCATCGCAACCTAGCTGTCCTCTATACCGAGTTAAATCAACCCGACTCTGCGATTTGGCATTATGAACGCGCCTACGAAAGTAACCATGCAGACCTCACTCTCAACAAAACTTTACTTGAACTCTATCAATCCCACAAGAATTTTGAAGGCTCGCGTTTGCCCATCACCGCTGGCACAGCAGCGCGGCAATTCAAACACAACGGCTTGTACAACCAAGCAATTGACACCCTTCTCAAAGTCCTCAAGCGTAGCCCGCACCGCATGGATTTGTTGTTGTTGCTTTCCCAAACCTATTGGGAAGCAAACCGTCCATTAGAAGCTGCACGTGCAGCTATCGAAGTCTTAAAGGTGCTGCCCTTCTGTTATGAGGCGAATAAGATTCTCGCGCGGTTGTGGCTTTCTCAAGGCAAACCATCCGATGCCCACCCCTATCTTAGCCATATGGAGCAGATCGCCCCATATGACGCGCTCGAGCTGCTTCAAAATATCCTCCCTCAAGATCACGAGTTGACGCTTGAAACGTTCGATGACAACAGTCTGGTTCAAAATGAAGGGACCAGCGCGGTGTTGAACTGGGCGGAAGTTTCTGACCTGTCGGACTCAATGGACAACGGCATCTCGGAATCCCCTGTGGAAAAGTCCTACGTTGCCAACGAGTCAGAGCGCATCCTCGACCCCATTCGACTCAACGACGAGCGTGTCGAAGCTGACTCGATAGCGTGGTTGAATCAAGATTTAGGCGCGGTGCAGGCGGGTTCTCTGTCGGCAGAGCGTAACGGCGAGGACGTCACTTTGGGCTACCTTGCTCCCGATAACGCCGATACATCGCACGACAGTCGGTTGACGTATGGGGAAACTGAATCCAGCACCCCTGAGTGGGTA
>CAIRDJ010000342.1 GCA_903877335.1 uncultured Chloroflexota bacterium
GATGTAGATCACAGCGAAGGCAACACTGCTCAAGTAACCCGTCACAACAATCATGCGTTGCATACGATTAGCATCTTTACGGGTGTCGGCTTCGCTACGAATCCAGAATTCAAATAGAGCTACCACCACAATAAAGTAGATCAATGCCAAGATGGGCAAAATCATCGGAACATTGGTAATCAGGGAAATACACCATACGGAGAACACACAAGCCAAAACCATCATGGATTGTGAAAAGCGTAACGTAACTTGGCGACCGTGCATGACAGCGACCGAGCGATCACCACGAGCGGTATCATCTTCAATTTGGTGAACTTGCATCATGGAGTAAACGGAAGCCTTGAAGGTTGCGGCGGCAAGCCCAGCAATCAACATGATTGGGGTGAAAAGGGTAATCCCGTTCGCTGGTGTAAAGCCTAACGCACTCATGCCCCACAAGGTCAGGGTTCCTACAAACGCATTGATAGTCACTGCCATATACCCATTGGCTTTCCAACGGGTGCCCTCGTAGGAGTAGAAGAAATAAGCGATGACCATCAAAGTTGCCAAGATGAAATAGGTCGCCCCATAAGCAGGGATGAAGAATGCACCAATTCCCAAGCCAATCGCCAACAGAATTAGCGCACCATACAACAAAGTCTTGGTGACTTTCATCGGGTTGCGCATGCCACCCACTTCGTTTTCATCCTTGTCATAGTATGAATTGAGGATGGTCAAGCCAACGACAAGAAATAGCCATGCGATGCCAGCGATCGCGAACGGAATATCTAGGGTGCGACGTGTCAAGATTGCCCCAAATAACCAACCGAACAATACATACGATTGGACGGGCCAACGCGCGTGATTCCACAAGCGACGAAGTTCCGTCAAGAGGTTAAAACTTTGTTGCGTTTCTACTTGCTGAGCCATTCTGATTCTCCTTTTGAGATAGACTGAACATCTAATATTATAGCGAAAAAGAATGTATTCATTGAATGAATTCATTCTGACTTAACAAAATGGGCTACATATTTCTGTAGCAATGTTGCATCAAATGGAGGGCAACTCATCCCAACCGTTGCTAAATCCTCTTTAGCATGGACATCTTTATAAGCGGGGAGAATGGTCTCTTTACCAAAGCTACCCGCCAAGAAAGGCAACAACCCGGCTAGAAGTAAAGTTTCACCGTGCTTCACACGCTTATCAATCTCCGCCAACCAGTCTGCGAAAGAGACCACCAATAAGGAATCATTCCATTGGCGCAAGTACGCGACCACCTCTTGCCAGGTCATGCCCTGATTGTTGACGATGTGATAGGTCTTGCCGTTAGCAACAGGCATCAACGATAACCGCACCATTGCCTGCGTGGCAAAATCAATCGGTACAGCTTGCACAGTGAACAGGTTTTCAGCAGGTGCCATCCCTAATTCCAGGCATCCTTGCACAATCAGGCGGAAATAATCTTGCGAATTGTACACGCCTGTCACGCTATCACCACCTGTGTTGATGCGATAAATGGTGACGGGCAACCCGCTTGCGCCTGCTTGACGCACAATGGACTCTGCCACCCATTTGGTTTGAGCATAGCCAATGTGTAAGTTGCCACTTTGATGAAGCGGTATGGTTTCGTCAATGATGGAGTCTGCATGCACATTTGAGGCAAACACTCCCACTGTTGAAACAAAATGCAACGGCTTGGTTACACCAGTGGCAGCAAAGCGGATGGCTTCTTGCGTGCCAAAAACATTCGCCTTGCTCAAACTCTCATACGGATATGTCCACTTTACAACCGCGCCATTGTGCCAAACCATTTGAACAGCGTTGGCAAGCGCATCAAATTGTGAGCGATCTAACCCCCAATACGGCAACGATAAGTCACCTAGAACTGGCTCAATGCGCCTGCCAAAAGCATTATTCCACAAATCATAATGGGCGAGATTATGCTGTAGGCGATCCAAAGCATGGTCTTCGTCGTCTGCTCGCACCAAACAATACACGATTGCATCGGTTTGGCGAAGTAACTCAGCAAGCAAATAGGCACCGACAAAGCCGGTCGCTCCGGTAAGCATCACGCCCTTCAGTGGATCGTGTGTCGTGGTCGGCGCGATGACAATATCACTGGGCAACACGGCAAGTTGTTGCATTTGGGAGGAAGATAACCCCAAGGAATCTTCTTCGGAAGCGGTTGGGACACCAACTTCAGCATGTAGTACCTGCCCTAGCCATTCAACGAGACCAATGATCGAAGAACCACCCAACAATTGAGACAGGGGAACATCGACCTTTAGCCTTGATTCCAACTGATTCTTAATCTCAATGGACATCAACGAATCAATCATTTCAACCATTGGGCGTTGACGGTCTAGGTCGGCGGTAGGAATACCAACCACTGCGCTCACCACACTCACCACCACGTTTTCTACCGCGGCAGCATCGGCAATGTCTACCCTTTCTTGAGTAGCTTCGTTCTTGTTGAGTGCGGTGGTCTTATTTGGAAGATGTTGCTTGAGCGAGTGTGCCAATAATTCCTTATTGGCGCGGCTGTAGCTGACGCTTCCAAATTCACAGATGAGTTCGCCATCATCACCAAAGATGTACAGCGAACCGGTCACAGTACGAGAATGTGGAGAGAGTGGATGCAATATCGCTTGACACCACATGCCCCCTTCTGGGAAGGGACGATACACACGGGTAAATTCTTGCCCTAGCCCAACAAACACTTCCCCTTGTCGTTCGGCATGTGGAACAGTGGCAATAATCAACTGAACGCACGCATCCAAGAGTAACAAAGTGGGCTGAACATTGCGTGATTCGTCGTGTTCGGGCAGATGTAACCGCCCTAGTGCTTCGCCATCACAACGCCAGATTTCATCTAAGCAACGGAAACTTTCACCCAGATAGAAAGCATCTTGCCAAATTGTCTGGTAGAAATCCTCTGGCAAAAAGAACTCTGTACAACGCGATAAGATCGCATTGAGGTCATACGGACCGGGGCGCGTCGGCTCAAACTGTTGGGCAAAACGCAAGCGCATTTCACTCTGTTTGTTCCATGCCTTTTGCTCCTCATCTAGGGTATAAACCTCAAAGAAGCCACCGATTGAGTCAGGTTGTTCATCAGGCAAATTTGACAAGATGGCGAGCGTGGTATAGCGGGCATCGTTCTCGAAAATCATTGGGCGATGAATGACGAATTTTTCTAGGCTAAATTGCAAGCCCTGATATTGTTCGCTGTTCATTGCATCCAAGCCCATCTGAATCCACACAATGCCGGGCATCAGTCGCATGCCATGAATGACGTGTTCAGAGATCAAAGAAGAGGTGTGTAAATGAAGCACATTGGTGAATTGCAGAGGAGCTAAGGGTGAATGAATACGCTCACCCAGCAACTGAGATGCGCTACGTTCAGTCGGGAAAATGGATGATGAAGTGGCGACGGGGGTGGCGTTCGCGGTGCGCTTGTTGCCTTCAACCCAGTAGCGTTGACGCTGGTAGGGCGTATTCGGCAAGCGAACAAGACGCGCACCATGATGAGCATTGAGGTGCTTGAATTGCACATTTCCACCCTGTACATGATACTGGGCTACGGTAGACAACCAACCTTGATTGGTCATTTCTACAGAAGACTGGGGGAACCATGCCATATTTTCTTCGGTGATGAATTGACGCGCCATGCCGATTAAGGTCGGTTTAGGACCCACCTCAACAAAAGCCTGATAGCCTTCTTGAACGAGGGTACGCATCCCGTCTGCAAAACGCACGGGAGCCAAAACATGATTCACCCAGTAGTCAACCGTTTGTATTTGTTGGTCAGCAAACTTTCCGCTGACATTGGAGATAATCGGAATTTGTGGCGCGTGGAATTGGATGGATTGAATCTCTGCACGGAACGAGTCCAGCATTGGCTGCATTAAGGGGGAATGGAACGCATGGGAAACCGTCAGGGCACGGGCGCGTATTTGGCGTGCTTTCAAGCGTTCCACTATGCGCTCCACCGCCACACCTGCACCAGAGATAACCGTGAGGCTCGGTCCGTTCAAGGTGGCAACGGATACGCTATCAGCGTCTTCACCAATTCCCTCTTGGGCGGTTTGCTCATCGGTGAAGAGCGCAACCATTTTCCCACCAGCAGGCAATGCCTGCATGAGTCTGGAGCGAATGGAGATTAACTTCAGCCCATCTTCTAAAGAGAAGACTCCCGCCAAACAGGCGGCAACCACTTCCCCAACACTATGTCCTATCACCGCTCGCGGAACGACTCCTAGTGACATCCACAACTTAGCAAGAGCGTACTCAAAAGCAAATAAGGCGGGTTGGGTATAAGCAGTCTGGTCGATCAGCGAATGATCCTGACCAAACAGCACATCGAACAATGGGACTTCAAGTTGCAACGCGCTCAAGATATTGGCACAGCGGGTTAATTCCTCACGGAAAACAGGTTGTGCCTCAAGCAAATCACGCCCCATACCCCAATACTGTGAACCCTGCCCAGTGAACAAAAAGGCGAGCGGAGGGAGTTGGCGCGTTTTTGCCACCCCTCGGAAGACACCCTGTGCAAGTTTGTCTTGCCCTATGGTGAGCATCTTCTCCTGAAGATCATCAACATCATTAGCAAGTATCGCCACGCGATCTAGGAAATGGACGCGACCGTTGTTGGCGGTATAGGCAATATCCTCAACAGAAAGCTGAGGATTCCGCGTTAAGAAGGTATCAACCTGTTGAATCAACTGTTCCCACGAAGCATGGTTGGGGACAGAAAACGTGACTAGGTTAGCAATTGGGGCATTGGGCTTGATCGTTGGCGGTGGCACTTCCGGTGCTTGTTCCAGAATAACATGCGCATTCGTGCCACTGATCCCGAACGAACTCACCCCAGCGATGCGACTACCCGTAAGCGGATTCCAGTCTAAGCGTTCCAGCGGGATACGAACGCTGAGCTTCTCCCAATTTACGTTCGGATTGGGTTCATATAGATTGAGGTGCGGGGCAAGTTGTTTGTGATGTAGCGATAAGGCAACCTTTATCACCCCCGCAATACCTGCCGCGGCTTCAAGATGCCCCATATTCGTTTTAACGGAACTGATATAAAGGGGATTCTGATCGGAATGGGAAGCACCAAAGACCGCATCGACTGAACGCAGCTCGATGGGGTCTCCTAGTTTTGTCCCCGTGCCGTGCGCTTCAATGTAACTCACTTGATCGGGAGTAACTTTGGCATTGCTCAATGCTTCACGGTAGAGTGCCTGTTGCGCCTGCCCATTCGGGACGGTCAACCCACTACTAGGTCCATCATGATTGACTGCAGATCCACGCACCACTGCCCAGATGGCGTCTCCATTGGCAACCGCATCAGAGAGGCGTTTCAATACCACCACTCCACAACCTTCACCACGCCCATAGCCGTCCGCATTGGCATCAAACGTTTTGCAACGCCCATCCACCGCCAGCATTTTGGCGCGTGAAAGCGTCACCATAGTCGCGGGAGAAATAATCAGGTTGACCCCCGCAGCTAAAGCCATATCACATAAGCCTAAGCGAAGGTGCATACATGCCAGATGAAGGGTGACTAACGAGGAGGAACATGCAGTATCGAGTGCTACACTCGCCCCTTGTAAACCCAACACATAAGATAATCTGCCGGCTATGCAGTTGAGCGCGTTTCCCGTTCCAATGTAGGTATCAAATTCTTCAAGCTGTAGTTGATCCTGTATGTGCATGGCATAATCGTAAGAGGTGATGCCAACGAAAACACCCGTCTTAGATTTAACGAGGCTGTCTGGGGCAATGCCTGCATTTTCCAATGCTTCCCACGCCACCTCTAAAAGTAGCCGCTGTTGTGGATCCATGGTTAAGGCTTCGCGTGGGGTGATGTCAAAGAACATCGGATCAAATTGATCGATTGTCTCTAAAAAGCCACCGCGTCGCGTGTACATCTTCCCCACCACATCGGGTAGCGGATCATAGAACGTCTCAACATCCCAACGATTTGGAGGGATTTCACGGGTTGCATCCGTCCCACTAGCCAACATACCCCAAAACTCATCGGGGGTGGACACCCCACCAGGGAAGCGACAACCCATCCCAACAATGGCGATTGGCTCATGTTGTTGATCTTCAAATTGCGCAAGTTGATTACGTAACTTACGGATTTCAAGCAGTGCCTGCTTGATAGCATCACGGGTATCTACACTAGACATAAGGTCTCAATCACTTCAATTCATCTTGCAACAAAGCAAGCAAATCATCATCAGACAGGTCATCCAAAGGTTCGTCAGCAATCAGTGGTCTTTGGGGAGATGCTACTGTTGGTAGCGTTTCGATCAAGGGGAGCATTGGTTCGTCGCCCAACTGCAAAGCAACTTCTAATAAATACGTCGCCATCTCGTGCGTAGTCGGATATTCAAACGCAATGGTTGAGGGTAACTCTACATCTAGGCTTTGCTCTAGGCGTGCCTTAAGTTCTACGCTTGTCAACGAGTCCATACCAACATCAAAGAAGCCCATTTGTGGGTCAATGGGATGTTGAGGGTCAAGGCGCAATAAGTCCCCTATCACTCCTTGCAAGTAAACCACCATCGTAACGAAGCGTTCGGACGGCATAGATGCTTGCAATCGTTCAAGTAACGCACTATCTACCGCCGATGATTCAGCTTCTGATGCCGTGTGTTGAATAAACTCTAAGAATGGGCGTTGCCGCTTTGCCTCAAAGACAGGCTTATAACGTGACCAATCAACAGGGGCAACCGTTTTTTGTGTGATGCCCGCGGCAAGCCAATGCTCCAGTGCCATGATTGCCGGCTCACTGGGCATCACCTGCAAGCCGATGGCATCAAAGTAGGCTTGCTCCTCTTTGGATACCATTCCACCTTCTGACCACCAACCCCAATTAATTGAGAGTGCTTTCATCCCTAACGAACGGCGATAATGCGCGAGGGTGTCTTGGAACTGATTTGCCGCGACATAATGAGCAGCCATTGCCGAACCCCACGTTGCGGCAGCAGAGGAATATTGCACGAAGAAATCCAGCGGAAGCTGTTGTGTGAGTTGGTGTAACAACCAACTCCCCTGCACTTTAGGAGTCAACACACGAATCAACGACGCTTGGTCAATTTGCGTGACGTATTCAGAGGCAAGCACCCCAGCAGCATGCACGATACCACGCAATGGATGGGCTTCAAGGTGGGCATAATGATTGATGAGGGTCGCCATGTTTTCGTGATCGGTGACATCCACAGCCACTACGTCCACCACCGTACCGCGTGATTCCAGTTGCTCAATGAGCCTGACCTTTGCCTCAACAGACGCATCACTCAGGTTTGCCCAGTCTTCACGTGGGGGCAATCCCCCTCGACTGGTCAAGATAATTCGCCCTGCTCCGCGCTCCGCCATCCATGTTGCCAACAACAACCCCAACTTGCCCAACCCACCTGTGATGAGGTACGAAGCATTGGGTTTGAGTGTGAAGGGCTGGAACGAGATTGCTTCTGTTTGTGGCGAAAGCCTTGCCACATAGCGCGTACCTTGTCGGTATGCAATTTGATCTTCATTTTGACGTGTTGCTATTTCGTTCATCAGCGGCTCAAATTGTGATGAGGAGGGATCGAGGTCTACCATCCCGCCCCAGATTTCTGGCATCTCAAGGGTGATTACCCGTCCAAGCCCCCACAACATCGAATCCACTAGACCGCGTTCAGTAACTGCCACCTCGCCCACCACCGCTTGAGTTCCCGCCGTTACCCCCCATAAGCGCGTTGATCCGCCCGCCTTAGCGAGGGCAGTTGCCAACTGTAAGAAGGTCGTTGGAATGCGTTCTTCATAGTCAAGCAAGTGGGGTAAATCTACAGCGTGATGATAGTCTGAAAGATTCCAAGCAAATAACACGCCCTGTAAAACGCCCCTTCCAGAAGCATGTGCAAGAGCACGCTCTAAATCTTCTGGAGTGTTTAAGCGGATGCCAATGCGATTATTAGAGAAGCTGTAACGATCAGATGGGTTGACGTAGGTTACGCTAGTGGCAACTTTCTCAACAGCGGATGCCAATGCAGGGTGCTGGATAGGATCGGCAAAAACCAACCAATGCCCAATTTGTCTGCTGGGAGCATCTAGCGTTGGTGTGGCTTGCCATGTGAAATCATAGAACCAATCTTGAATATTCTGCCACTGTGCGCGGTCACGCAGTGACGGCAACACATCAACTGTGGTGATATGATCCGCATGAGCAACCAAACGTCCATCCCCATCCCAACACGCCAGATAGAGTTCTTGTCCGAATCGCTTTAACTGGATCATTTGAACGGGCAAATTGAGGTGTCGGCTAAATTCGCCCATTCTTACAGAACTGATTCCATAACCGTAACCCTGTAATCCATAGCTCATTGCCGACGATAACGCAATCGGTTCATCAAAATGGATCGCCATGTCTTCGTGGTGTTGGTATATCCGCACGCTCATGGGGGCGGAAAGGGCGAAGGGGGACGAAGGCGCAACAATTGTTTCCCATTCTTGCAAGTCATCAGGCACGCGCCCCTCAGGAGTCACCTGCGGTGTCCAGTTAGCGCGAAGCACAATCAACCACGGTGCATCCGCTATCTGGATGAATGCTTCCAACCTAAACAGCAAATCCGTGATAGGAGTCAAAACCGCTTGTAATTTAGCCTGAGTTCTATCCTCAACGATGATTGCAGGTTGGATCACCTCAACATCATGCAAAGTATAGGCGGTCTCGTTGGCGAAGAAAGACGAGATACATCCCAAAACAGACTCACCCAGCAGAATCGGCTTTTCGGCAAACTCCGCAAGTTCTGCGAAAGCGGCTAGGTTGGTCTCATAAATTGTCACCCCATTCGCCAGTTTCACGTGTGTGGATGGGGTCATTTCTGCCTGTGGGCGCTGGTTTGCAACAGGACGCTGTTTGGTCTTTGGTTGAAGCCAATGGCGTTTGCGGTCGAAAGCATAGGTGGGAACAGAAACCTTCTGCGGTGCAAATGCAGCATCCAGTTGTGACCAATCCAACCCAAAGCCCGCACGATAATAGCGATCTAGGGCGTGATAAATCGTTTGCCAATTAGACTGACGCGGATGCAACAAGGGGATGAATTCTGCCTTATCCCCTAGAATACGACTTCCCATATTGGACAAGATGGGACGTGCGCCAACTTCAATGAAGATGCGCACCCCCTCTGTAAAGAGTGTCTGGATGCCATCTGCAAAGCGCACCGCGTGGCGAACGTGATTCACCCAGTAGTCCGCTCTCATCATCTCGTCGGCTACACCAAATTTCCCTGTAAGATTGGAGATGATGGGGATTCGGGGATGGTTAAACGTCATACTTTCCAAGACCTGCTTGAATGGCTCAAGCATGGGTTCCATTAAACCAGAGTGGAAAGCATGCGACACAGTGAGCAACTGTGCAGAGATGCCCTGTTCCTTTAGCCACACAAGATAGCTGTTCAGGACGTGTAATTCACCAGAGACCACTGTCTCATTGTCATGATTGAGACCGGCAACTTGAAGCGGAAGTTGGGAGGATGCCAAGCTAGACAAAACCGTTTCCTCTGATGCGAATACGGCAAGCATTCCCCCACCAGCAGGCAGGGCATCCATAAGGCGAGCGCGTTCGACCACCAACAGGACAGCATCATCCATGCTAAATATTCCCGACACGCAAGCCGCGACAATTTCGCCGATGCTGTGCCCGATCAAGAAATCGGGTTTCATCCCCCATTCCAGCATGGTTTGCGCCAATGACAGTTCTAGGGCGAACAACGCTGGTTGGGTATACCGTGTCTGATGGATGAGGTTAGTGGAATCTTCAAAGATGACTTTATACAAAGAGTGGGGCAAGTATCGATCAAACATGTTGATACAAGTTTGCAGATAACCCTGAAAAATGGGGTTGGTCTCAACTAATTCGCGTGCCATCCCCACCATTTGTGAACCTTGCCCGGTGAACATCCATGCCACTTTAGGTTGAACACGCGCGACATACGATATGTTGAACGAACTTGACAACTGGTGAGCTAACGCTTGACCATCGTGGGCACAAAAAGTTGCTCTGTATGCAAAATGCTCACGGTGGGCGTGGGCGGTATAAGCAAGGTCTAGTAACGAGAGATTCGGTTGATCTTGAAGCAGGTCGGCATAGCGTTGCGCCAGCGTAACCAGCGAGGCTTCACTTCGTGCGGACAAAGCAAGCCACTGTAACGGGCGGTTAAGCTGAGTATGGGACGAATGAACAGGAGTGATCCCCTCTTGAACAATGATGTGTGCATTCGTTCCGCTAAACCCAAACGAACTAACCCCTGCAATTCTAGGTTTGTTTACGCTCTGCCAAGCGGTAAGTTGCGTGGGCACTTCAATTGCCATCTTATCCCATTCAATGTTAGGGCTTGGAGTATGGAAATTGATGTGAGGTGGGATCGCTTGGTGGTGCATAGACAGCACCAATTTAACGAAGCCGGCAATGCCTGCCGCCGCTTCTAAATGTCCAATGTTGGTTTTCACCGAGCCAACGTAAAGCGGTCTCGATTTGTTTCTACCCTTCGCCAAAGTGGCATGGAGCGCGTTCAATTCAATGGGATCACCCAGCGGAGTGCCTGTTCCGTGCGCTTCAACATAGTCCACTTCATGTGGCAAAACCCCCGCAGCATGAAGGGCTTGTTGAATGACAGCTTGTTGAGCTGGCCCATTTGGTACAGTGAGTCCGCCACTTGCTCCATCCTGTGTGACCGCCGAACCACGCACCACCGCCCAAACTCGATCACCGTCTGCCAGCGCATCGGACAACCGCTTCAAGACCACCATGCCTGCGCCTTCGCCTCGACCATATCCATCTGCGTTGGCATCGAACGTTTTGCAACGCCCGTCTGCCGCCAACGCTCGCAACTTTGCCATCCCGATCGTGGTCAGGGGGGACAGAATTAGATTGACCCCACCTGCTAGGGCGAGGTTGCTTTCGTGACTGCGCAAACTTTGACATGCCATGTGAATGGTAACAAGCGATGATGAGCAAGCTGTGTCAACCGCGATGCTGGGTCCTTGTAAACCCATCACATACGAGATGCGCCCCGCCGCGGCACTGAAGGTACTGCCCGTTGCCATAGTGGGATCAATGGATTCTAATCCATTTTCAAAGATGATTTGTAGATAATCGTTCGTGTTGATCCCAATGAATACACCGGTGCGCGATCCTTCCAGTTGGTGTATTGGAAGATTGGCATGTTCCAGAGCCTCCCAACTCATCTCAAGAAGCAGGCGATGTTGTGGATCCATCCCGTCCGCTTCGCGCGGGGAAATCCCAAAGAACAGCGGATCAAACTCATCGACAGGTACGGTGAGAAATCCCCCTCCTTTTGAGTAAGTTTTGCCGGGCGCGGTGTAGTCAGCATCGTAGTATAGATGCTCATCCCAACGGGAGGGCGGAACAGGAACAATTGCATCTTGTCCGAATTGTAATAAGTGCCAATACCCTTCCAGGTCATTTGCCCCACCCGGCAAGCGTACCGCCATACCAATTACGGCAATCGGTTCATTGGCATCAGTGGCTTGATTTAGAGGCGTGGCTACTTGTGTTTGCGATTGCAATGACAAAACATCCGTCAAAAGGTAGTCGGTTAGCTTGGCAACTGAGGGATAGTCAAAAGCGAGCGTCAACGAGAGGGACGCGCCGAAAGCCTTATCCAACCGATTTTTTAGCTCAACCGACATCAACGAGTCCAACCCTAAATCAAAGAAGCGTTGATGTTCGGTGATGATCGCAACCGAGGCACCCAACACAGAAGCAACTTGCTGACGCAAGAAGTCGCTTAAGAACATTCGTCTTGCTTCTGGGTCTAAGGCGGAAAGATGTTGTATGAAGTCATTGTGATCGTGGGCGACCGCTTGCGGTTGCTCGTCTGCTATTGAGTCGGTTGCAGTTTGGATGATTGGAAGAACCGGCGATTCGTCAACGAGTGCTTTCGTTAGCGAAGAAGTTGCCCGTTGAATGGGTTGTGCGTGGTCGCTCCACCAGTAGTAATGAGGCTCAAAAGCATAGGTTGGTAGAGGGATTTTTTGCCCTGCGGAAACAACATCCCACCGAATCTCTGATACACCGTTGACGTAAAGTTGTGCCAACGCCTCCAGCATTTGCTCATGCTGTGAACGTGGTGGGCGACTGGATGCAACCCAGAGCGCATCGTCTTGGTTGATGGTTCGCTTGCCCATAGCTGATAAGATGGGGCGAGGACCCACCTCAATGAAGATGCGGTAGGAATGATCGTAAAGGGATTGTACACCTTGCGCAAATTGCACACCCCTTCGGATATGTTCAACCCAATAATCGGCTTTGCTTACCGTGTTTTCCTCAACAAACTGCCCCGTTATATTGGAGATATATGGGATAGTAGGTTCTTGGTAGTGAAGCGTTTCAGCAATCGCCAAGAAATCAGCTAAGACGGGTTCCATCAATGGGGAATGAAAAGCATGCGAGACAGCGAGTTCACGGTGTTGAATCCCGTGTTGTTTCTCTAAGTGATCCATGATGACGCTCACGGCGTTCTTTTCGCCGGACACCACGGTTTCAGTCGGGCTATTGATTGCGGCGATTGACACCGACGATTCATAACCCACTAAGGCGGATTCAACCACGGATGCAGACGTAAAGAAGGCAACCATTGCACCACCTGATGGCAACCCTCCCATCAAGCTACCACGCGCAGTGATTAACCTCACGCCATCTTCTATGCTCAATACACCGCAAATGACAGCGGCAACCACCTCCCCAACGCTATGACCAATTACAGCGGATGGGAGGATGCCCCAAGACATCCACAGTTGTGCCAGAGCATATTCAACAGCAAACAAAATGGGTTGGGTGTACTGAGTGAGGTGTATGCGAGGGTCAGCTTCATCTCCGTAAAGGATATCTAACAGGGAAATCCGTAAGTACGGAGTCGCCAAAGTCGCCACATGTTCAAGATGTTGTCGGAAAACAGGTTCACGCTCATAAAGCTCACGAAACATCCCCACATATTGAGAGCCTTGCCCGGTGAACATGAAGACCACATCACTATTTGAGATGGGCGCACGAGGGGTAATGGTGCGCGGGAGCATTTTACCCTGTGTGAATGCGTGTAATTGGGCAACCAATTCTTGTTTAGAGGTTGCCACGAAGCCAACACGTTGCTCAAAATCTGCACGCCCATGATTCAAAGTATGGGCAATATTTTCTAATGTGTCGGGTGATGTTTCGAGGAAAACGCCTAGCTGTGTCGCTAAATTCGTCAATGAGGTTGCGGTATGTGCGGACAACCTAATGAGTTGATTGCGGTCGCTGACAGCATCCTGTGCGCTGGAGGGACGGTGCGTATCATAACTCTCTAAGATTGCGTGTGCATTAGTCCCACCAAAACCGAACCCACTCACCCCCGCACGATATACCTCTTTGTCTCGTAACGGCACGCTCTCTGTCGGAACCGTGACAGGGATTCTATCCCATGGGATGTAGGGGCTAGGGTTTTCAAAATGAAGGTGTGGGGGTATTTGATGATGGAAAAGCGACAACGCAACTTTGATGATACTTGCCATTCCTGCGGCGCCTTCAAGGTGTCCGATGTTGGTTTTCACCGAGCCAACATATAACGGATTGTGCTTGGAATGACCCTGCCCATAAACCTGCCCCAAGGCAATCATTTCTATGGGATCACCTAATGAGGTGCCAGTACCATGCGCCTCTACAAAGTCAACATCCCCTGCTTGTAAGCCCGCCTGGTGTAACGCTTTTTTCAGCACGTCCATTTGGGCAGAGCCATTCGGGGCAGTCAACCCATTACTGCGTCCGTCTTGATTGACAGCAGTCCCACGAATCACAGCATATATGAAATCGCCGTCGCGTTCTGCATCCGAAAGACGCTTGACAACAATACTTCCAGCACCTTCTCCTCGCACATACCCATTTGCCGAAGCATCGAAGGTTTTACACTTGCCATCTGGAGCCAGCATCTGTGCTTGAGAAAATGTGATGCTCAATTCGGGCGACAAGATCAGGCTCACTCCGCCCACCAACGCCAGATCAATTTCACCCCGTCTTAAAGCCGAGGTAGCTAAGTCTATCGCCACCAAAGAGGACGAGCAGGCGGTATCGACAACCATGCTGGGGCCGGTTAAGTTGAGAAAATACGATAATCGGTTTGCTGTGATGCTGCGTGAATTGCCCGTACCAAAATATGCGTCGATGCTTTCGCGCTCGTCCGCCTGTAGCACGTTATAGTCACTGTTACCAACGCCGATGTAAACCCCTGTGTTACTTCCAGAAAGGGTGATCGGATTGTAGCCAGCATTCTCTAACGCCTCCCATGCCACTTCCATGATGAGCCGTTGTTGTGGGTCAAGCCGTTTAGCTTCGCGTGGGGAAATGCCAAAAAATGGCGCGTCAAACTCCGCAACTTGGTCTATCAAGCAAGCCAACCCAACCCGTATAGAACCGAGTGTTTGCGTTTCAGGATCAAGGAAAGACCCCATATCCCAGCGAGTAGTTGGGATTTCCGTGACAGGAAAGCCTTTGTTAACCAACAACTTCCAGTATTCATCGGGGGTATTTGCGCTCGGAAACCGACAACCCATCCCAATTATTGCCAGAGGTTCACTGCTTGATGAGCGAGTTTTCTCCACCTCACTCCGCAGTCGCTTTATTTCGTGATAAGCATCTTTGAGTAAGGTTGCATAATCAGGACGCTCCGCCATATTTCGTTATCTATACCCCTTTATGTCAAGGATTTTTAGATTGTTCTATTTCACGTGCGAGCAGCGCGGCGATATCATCCAGTTCAGTTTGACCCCCTGCAGGGGTTTGGAATTCTGAGGTCACAGAAGGCACGTTTGGTGTCAAGTTCATCTTGCCTAGTTCTGTTTCAATATACTTAGCAAGAGCGTTTGGCGTAGGAAAATTCCAGGTAATCACTTCATCTATTTCTAAGTAACCACCCAACCACTGCTCAAGGTCAAAGGCAAACTCAACCGCTTTAACGGAATCCACGCCATATTCTGCAAAGGCTTTATCGGGGTCTAGTTTGCGATTTTTGACCTCTAGGTTCTTTGACATCCAGTTCAAAATCCACTTGCGGATTTGGGTCGCTGAATAGAGATCAGCGGTGGAGGACGCGGTTACAGCAGCAGGCTTTGGCGTTGATTGAACATCCAAGTCAGATGAGTACAAAGATACAGGGGCTAGATCAATCTTCGGGAGCGGTTGAACGGATGGATGAGACTCCCCTTTGGCATCCCGACGAACCCACTCATTCATCATGCGATCATCCCCCGCTAGAGATTGTTGAATGTCGCCGATTGAATCGTAGTAGGAGTTCACCAAATCCCTCAAAACATCATGCTTGGCAACAATTTTTTCCATCGGCAATCCAGACAAGGCTTGCTGTTGGGCTTGTGCAAATTGCAATTCCACCCACTGTTGCACAGCTTGATAACGCGGAGATTGGGTTCGGTTCAACGCATTCACAGTAGAAGCGAGTAGCACGCCCCAGTTTGCAAGATCACCACACACATGGTATGCCCACTGCATACGGGCGGTTTCATCACCAAAGTAGGTGGACTTCATGATTCGCTCACGAACGTTTGTAACGGTTTGGATGATCTGATCGGCAATTGCAGGGACACCCAAGACATGACTTACAAATTGCGAAAGAACTTGTGGGTGGTTCAACACTCGTGACCCTAAATACATCTTGAGGGTTTCGGTAGGACCTTCAAATACACGCAGGATGCGGATGTCTCGTAGCATTTGTGAGGCTTGGTTAGTTTCGATATATCCGCGCCCGCCTAAGAATTGGACAAGGGTATCAACTGCTTGCCAACCTAGCTCAGGACCGCTAATTTTGCACACGGCAAAAATTTCATCCGGCACTGCAATAGCCTGATCCAACGCCAGGCAGACTTGTGTCACCAACGCATCAACTGCATCGGTAGAGGCGACTAGCTGGCTCAAGTGTGCCTGCAGAATTGGGTTATGGAGTAGATTGCCAGTTGAGATGGTACGGCGTTCAGCATAGCGGAGAATCAATTGAGCAGAACGCTTCATTGCCCCCACACTACAACTGGCGATTGCAAGCCGTCCATACATCATGGCATCTTGTGCAACGTCCATCCCCTTGCCGGCTTCACCCAGTATTTGTTCGGCATGAACCGGCACAGACTCGAAGAAGATTTCATTCTGAATCATGCCGCGCATACCTAATGTCAGGGCTTCTGCGCCTTGTCGTAAGCCCGGCGTTCCTTGTCTCACCACAAATGCAGTAATGCCCTTGAGGTTTCCTTGAATGTCCAGTTCCTTAACAAAGACGTTGATTAACCCCGCCCATTGTGCCACCCCACTCCAGATCTTATGACCGTTGAGTAACCAACCCTCTGCATAGGGGGTTGCGCTACTCACCATAGCACGTGGATTGGAGCCTGCTCCGCTCTCGGTCAATGCAAAAGCAGCGAGTTCACGTCCTGTTGCCAAAAGAGGTAACATGTGCTCACGCACAGATTCTGAAGCAAAGTTCATGATTGGGCGGATACCCAGAATGTTACTTAAGCCCACGAACAGAGCCAACGTCTGATCGACAGCACCCAGTTGTTGGATGATGCGCATCGTGTCTAATGACGAGAGTTCTAAACCACCGTACTGCTTGGGTACTTGTAAGCCCAATAACCCGCGATTTCCCATGTCCAAAACAATATGAGGGGCAATCGTTCGGCGTTCGTCCATTTGGAAGGAGTTAATGCGCGTTTCGGCGTAACCTCTTAACCACTGTAAAATAGAATCTATTGCATCCAGAGGTGTAGTAGGATACAGGGGATTCTCCAAGACTTGCACTTGCGCAACAAAATGGGAGTCTTCTGTCGCTTCTTGGATTGGTTGTACCCACGTCGCCAGGACAGGCAATGAACCAGACAATAGTGCGTTTTTATTCCCA
>CAIRDJ010000343.1 GCA_903877335.1 uncultured Chloroflexota bacterium
AATGTTAAGCATTGCACCCTCGACGACATCCCACGCAAACACACTACCCAATCCCCCTCCTGCGCCATCCGTGATGTATAGGCGAGTGGGGTCAGTGGGATGCCAAAACGGATTCGCACAGCATCCGCGCTCTGCCAATTTGCGAGCATGATAGGGAACGGTTGCCTCGAGTGTGGGGGCGGTACGCGCTATGGCAACTGTTGGGACGGGGCGATTGCGCCCTAACGGCGGGTCAGATTGGGCGTAGGCATTCAAGCGATTCCCCCAAAATACCACTTCGGACTGGTCATAGAGCGTCTGCCATTGACGAGGATTGTATAAATCCTGCTGGAACAAGGGCAACCCGAACGGACCCAACAACGCCAGCGTGTGCCAGTTCAAACCCATGAACGGGACGGGATTGAGTGTGTAGCGATAATCGAGCGAGCGCAACTCAAAGTGAAGATGGGGGCGGCTGGTACACGTTTCATCAGGATCACCCGAAAAGCCCAGCACCTCCCCTTGTGACACATACTGCCCCACCCGTACCAAGGGGGATGCCAGCAGATGCCCATACAAGCTACTCATGCCCAGTGCATCATGGCTCACAATCACGTTATGGGGGGCACTCCCAAAGCCCATATCATCCACCGCTCGCACCGTTCCATCCGCCACCGCCACCACCTCAACACCACACGGCGCGGAAAAGTCTACGCCAAAATGTAACCCCTGCCCCGCGCGATACCACACCTCAGCGAAGTTATACGCGCCGACGGTGTTCCCGTAGGGTTGCCCCAAAAGCCATGTGGACAGATCAGGTGACTGGGCTAAGGGAGCAATCAGGGGGGTATCGGCGGTGGTGGATTGCGCATGGGCAGGAAGCGCGATTAGGTTCAAGCAGATCACTATCAGGATCAGGGGGGAGATTGGACGGTAGATGAATCGCATCTGTAGAAAACTCCGTTGTACTTGACAGGTGTATTGTGTGCGAGGATGGCACAGGTGACAATGCGCAAGAGTGGGGTTTACACGATATACTAGGGGGAGTGTGTTTAGCGTATTGGAGAGAACATTGTCCGCTTTACCCCAACCCACCCATTTCACCGAAGCTGAATATCACGCGCTCCAAAACGGGAGCGAGCGCAAGTTTGAATATCTCAATGGCGAGATCGTGGCGATGGTCGGCGCGAAGGTCATTCATAACCGCGTGGCAGGCAACCTGTTTGTGACGTTGTATCGTCTGTTGGAAGGCTCTGGTTGCGAGCCGTTCAATTCCGATCAGCGCATTTACATTCCGACCGCACAAGCCTACCTCTATCCTGATGTGTCGGTCGTATGCGGTCAAGCTGATGTGATGTCACAGGGTGGGGTGGAAATGATCTTGAATCCCACGCTGATTATTGAAGTGTTGTCCCCCTCCACCGCCCAATATGACCGCACGGTCAAGCTGGGGTTGTATCAACAACTCCCCAGCTTACGCGCCTATCTGATGGTGGAAGCAGAAAGCCCTTTCATGGAATGGTATGAGCGCACCGCGTTGGGGACGTGGGAGCATCACCAACAGCGTGATCTTCACGCCAGCGTACCCTTGCCCATTGGTGATCTGTCCTTGCCCTTGCGTGATATTTACAAGTCCCCCACCATGAACCCATAATCAGGGTTTAACATGACCTTGTTTGAGAACATGCCACTCCAGTGGTACAACATTAGACAGCAAACCAAAAAAGGAAGAGACAAGCATGAAACCAGTGATGTTGATTATCTTGGATGGGTGGGGCATCCGCACGATGGAACACGGGAACGCGCCCGTTTTGGCAAACACCCCCAACTGTGACCGCTGGCAAACGCAACTAGAACGCTCCATCTTGGATGCGTCTGGCGAGGCGGTTGGGCTAGTGCCGGGGCAAATGGGCAATTCAGAGGTGGGACACTTGAACTTGGGGGCGGGGCGCGTGGTCTATCAAGACATCAGTCGCATCGATATTGCTGTCCACAACAAGACGCTGGGCGACGTGCCAGCCATTGCCAACGCACTTCACACCGCCCAACAGGGTGGGGGCAACCTGCACCTTGTGGGACTCTTGAGCGACGGCGGAGTACATAGCCACCAGAACCATCTATACGCCTTGTTGGAGGCAACGCACGCGCTGGGGATTCACCCCTTCATTCACGTTATCACCGACGGGCGCGACACCCCTAGCGACAGTGGCAAGGCATTCGTCAGTCAGCTAGTGAACTACCTTGATGAGCATCGCAACGCTACCATCGCCACCCTCTCGGGGCGATATTACGCGATGGATCGGGATAATCGCTGGGAACGCACCCAACGCGCTTACGATGCGATGACCCAACGACTGGGACATTCCGCCCGCACAGCATCTGAGGCGTTGGCACGGGCGTATGCCGATGGCAAAACCGATGAGTTTGTTGAGCCGTTCACCATTGGGGACGCGCCCGCCCTCAAGAGTGGGGATGTGGTGTTGTGCTTCAATTTCCGTGCAGATCGCATGCGCCAGCTGGTGCAACTGTTCGCGCTGGAACATGTGGACGGCTATAACGGGGAGATCGTGTCGGGCTTGAAGGTTGTCACCTTCACCGAATACATGGAAGGGCTATCGGTTGAGGTCGCCTTCCCCATCCAGCTCCTCACCAACACGTTGGCAGAAACCTTGAGCAAAGCGAACAAGACGCAATATCATTCTGCCGAAACCGAAAAGTATCCCCATGTCACCTTCTTCTTCAACGGGCGCATCGAAGAACCCTACCCCGGTGAATCCCGTGCGATCATCCCCAGCCCCAAAGTTGCCACCTATGACTTGCAACCAGAGATGAGCGCGTATGAGCTAACCGAGACCACGCTTGCCCGCTTGCGCGATCATGAGGACGATTTCTTGCTCATCAACTTTGCTAACCCTGATATGGTTGGGCATACCGGCTCATTGGAAGCGGCGATCAAAGCGTGTGAAGTGGTGGATGAATGTGCG
>CAIRDJ010000344.1 GCA_903877335.1 uncultured Chloroflexota bacterium
AAACCCTCATCAGGGATCAGCACGGTCACGGCATCCTGTAACGGATGAACATCAACAACCTTCCCCTCGCCAAAAGGCGTTCCCACCACCTTATTCTTGCGGGGCAATTGCTTACGCGCTTCCAAGTATTGCGCAGATTCATATACTAAACAGCACCGTAACCGCCCACACATGCCGGTAATTTCTGACGGGTTGAGGGAGATTCCCTGCACCTTTGCCATCTTAATGGAGATCGGGCTAAAATCGGTCAAGTATGAAGAGCAACACCGTACTTCCTTCCCACATGCTCCGCTCCCCCCCAAGAACTTCGCCACATCACGAGGCCCAATTTGGCGCAGTTCAATCGCGGACTTAAAGCGACGCTTTAGCGCGTTGCTCAGTTTGTTCATATTGAGTTTGTCATCACAACTGTAGAGTAGGGTGAGGATACTACCATCATAATTATACTGCACCGCAACGAACTTCACGCGGTCATACCCGCCCAAACCCTCCGCCGTTTCAATACACTTCGCTAAAGAATCTGCCTCTTTAGCCACCCACTGTTGATTGAGAACAAGATCACGTGGGGTTGCCTTGCGCATGATGGGCTTATATGCCCGCTCACTTTGTTCATCCACCGTTGCAAACGCCATCACCTGCCCCATCCGCCGACCACGCGCGGTATTCACAATGACAAACGAGCTTACTTTTAGGTCGGGAATGGATGAGAAGTCAAAGTGATAGAGCTTACCGACTTTGTTAAATCGTACCCCAGCAACGAATCGCTGTTGTTTTTCTACCGTGTCTATCAACGGATCACCTTCAATTCAAATTGTTGTTGCTTGGATGTTTTGGTTTGACATAAACTTGCCATCAAATAGAATAGCGAAGTCAAGAATCATTGGCAATTGCAAAGTAAACAACCCACCCATAGACCCACGTGAAGTTATCGTCTGGACGATCATGAGTAAACTCGTTGCAAAGTTCGGTGGACTAAGCCTTAGTTCAGCGCAAGCCCTTTCACAAATTGCCCAGATCATCCTCACCGCTCACACAGAATGGGAGCAAGTCGTGGTGGTGGTCTCTGCCATCGAGGGGGTAACAGACCAATTGATCGAGACCATACATGACGCAGAAATCAGCGACAAACGCGCTTATCGGCGCAAGGTCGCTCACATCCGCACCCGCCATTTGGCGATCATGGAGGAGCTACCCTTGTTGAAGACCGAATATAGCACCCTCCAAAGCGAGCTGGATCGGTTGTTCAACGAGTTGATCGCCCTTTTAGAAGGCTTTGGCAAACTAGATACCGCGCTTCAACCCGCCAAGCGTGAGGCAATCCGCGCCCTTGGGGAGCGGTTATCCGCGCGTTTGGTGGCGGCGTTGCTGCGCCATCACCAGATCCGTAGCGTGGCGATGGACGCTAACCACTTCATTCGCACCAACAATCAATTTATGAACGCCACCATCAACCTAAACGCAACACAACAACTTGTTGAGGAAAATCTCTCCCCGTTGCTCGAACGCAACATCACCCCCGTTATCACCGGTTTCATGGGGGCAGACGAGCACGGGAACATCACCACGTTGGGGCGCATCGGGACGGACTACACCGCAACGGCGATTGCCTACGCCGTTCAAGCCGATCAGGTGACATTGTGGTTGGACACCCCCGGCATTCTTTCCGCCCCCCAATCCGTCCCGCATGCCCAACCCATCCAAGAACTAAGCTACGGGGAGGCTTCGGATTTGGCTTTGCTGGGCAACCACCCGCTCCACCCCAAAACCATTTTGCCAGCGCGGTTGGCAAACATCCCACTACACATTCAAAATATTCACCTTCCCCACTTGATCGGCACCATCGTGCAACCGTCCAATGCCGAGCCAACTCCTGCACGCATGCGTGCAGTGGTAGAGATGAGCGCGATTGAGATTTTGATTCCCAACACACAACACCTTGTTGAAGTCATCCCCCAAATCGGGAGCTTATTCTTTGCCACGTTTCAAGTCTTGCCCAGTGTGCTGATGAGCCTACAAGGCTCGTTCCGCTCTAAGATTTATGTGGGGGTGCCGGCAACATTGGGGTTGAGCGCGACCGAGCAATTGACGGATGTCTTGGAGAAACGCATGACCGACGCGAAAGAACTAACGCGCGTGTCTGTCCTCACCTTGATCGGCGCGAACGTTCAACAATGCGTGCCCTGCCTGAAGAAAGCATTACACGCCTTAGAGGGGCTACCGTTGCGCTTCATCAACACCAATAGTTCACACGATAGCCTATCGGTTGTGGTTGCCCCTCAAGACCGTCATGAGGCACTAACGCGGTTACATGCCCTCCTGAACGCAGAAATAACCACAGACTTCAATCAATAAGTGTTAAAGTAACGGCGCAATTCCCACTCCGTTACCGAAGCGCGATACTCTCGATATTCAAGACGCTTGGCATCGAGGTAAAGCGGACCCAGATAGTTGCCCAACATGGTCATTAAAACGGTATCGTTTTCCAACTCGTCGATCGCTTGGCGCAATGAACGCGGAAGTTTTCTTACAGAGCGTGAACGGTTGGTGCTGTATACCACGCTCTCTTCGGAGGGTTCGCCCAATTCCATACCCTGTTGAATGCCGTCTAAGCCCGCCATGAGCATGGCAGCTAAGCCTAAATAGGGATTCATCGACGGGTCAGGCAGGCGAATCTCCAAGCGCGTAGCCCCCTCATGATCCATCTTTTGCGTGCCGGGCACACGAATGAGCGCGGCGCGATTGTAGCGTGCCCATGTAATTTCAGCAGGGGCTTCTACGCTTGTGCCCAACCGCTTGTATGAATTCACGAGGGGCGCCAGCAAAGCAGACATCGCGCCAGCATGCGCCAGTTGCCCGGCTAAAAATTGCTGTGCCAGCTTAGACAAGCCATACTCATGCTTGGCATCGCTGAATAAGTTTTCGTCCGTTTTGGCATCGTGCAAAGATTGGTGCGTGTGTAGACCACTACCCGGCATGAGTTGTGATGGGCGTGGCATGAACGAGCAATGCAGTTGATGACGTTGAGCAACCCACTTCAACACCGCGCGAGTGGTCAACAAACGATCTGCTGCCTCTAAAATGGGCGCGTACATCATATCTATCTCGTGTTGCCCGGAACCAATCTCATGATGAGAGGACATGATGGGAATATTCATCTTCTCCAAGATGGCAAGCATATCAAAATGTATGCTTGAAACATCAGTCGAGGCATCAAAATAACTGGCTTGGTCAATCGGTTTGAGCGCGGGCGCCTCCGCCGATGCTTTGGGAATTTCCTCAAACACGTAAAATTCTAGTTCCATACCCGCTTTGAAAACAAAGTTGGCTTCCTTGGCAATGCGGATAGCATTGATGAGGATCGCACGGGGGTCTCCTAGATACAGTTCCCCTTCGATGGCATGTACATTACAAATCAAGCGGGCGGTTTGCGTGCCGCGAGTATCATTGGGAATGATGGCGAAGGTGTGAAGGTCTGGCACAAGCAACATGTCGCTTTCTGCTTCCCGCGCGAAAGCATCAATGGATGAACCATCAAAGTGTGCCCCGCTGGTCACAATGCTTTCAAGGCGTTGGACAGGTATGGTGATGCTTTTGACGGTGCCTGTGATGTCGGTGAACCACAGACTGATGTTTCTAATCTGCTCAGCTTCTAAGGTTGCCAGTATATTCTGCACAGTTGCCATGCTCAATAACCCTTTGTGAATAATCTCTTTTGCATTGTACCGTGATTTTGCTCGAACTACTTTGAACTATTTCAACAATCCCAAGTGACCTAACAGGGCATCAATGCCCAAAATATAGCTACGCCACCCAAAGCCGGCGATCTGCCCCACGCACACAGGCGCAAGTAAGGAGCGGTGACGGAACTCCTCCCGCGCGTGAACATTGGACAGGTGCACTTCAACCACCGCTAATTGTGTCGCGCTGATGGCATCGCGCAAGGCGATCGAGGTATGCGTGTATGCGCCCGGATTCATGACCACCCCCGCCGCCCAAGTACGGGCATCATGGAGCGCGTCAATCAGTGCGCCCTCATGGTTAGACTGGCGAGCTTGAATGGTGATTCCCCGTTGGGCAGCAAACTCGCTCACGCGCTGGTTGATGTCGGCTAACGTGTCTGAGCCATACACTTGTGGCTCGCGCGTGCCCAACAAATTCAAGTTGGGTCCGTGTAACAGCAATACTTGTGTGTTCATTCATCCCTCCGCATGGATGCTAAAACCGCGATAACTTCTTCTTTAGGAATATCCTCATGCACCACCGCGCGATTCATCCCTTCTAACAAGATGAACCGTGAATGTCCGCTTTGCCACTTTTTGTCGGTGTGCATGGCTTGCCACAGGGCTTCCGGCTCATACTGGTGAAAGTGCGTGGGCAATCCCGTTTCTGCTAGGAGGTCTTCAATCTGTGTAGCGGTTTGCTCATCCAACAAGTTGAGACGGGATGACAGGCGGGCAGCTGCCACTAACCCCACCGCGACCGCTTCGCCATGCTTCCACGCATATTGGCTAACTTGCTCAAGCGCGTGCCCAAAGGTGTGCCCCAAGTTCAGGGTTTGGCGCAACCCCTGCTCAAAGGGGTCTTGTTCAACCACATCCACCTTGACGCGAATTGCCCGCTCTAAGAAGGCTTCTATTTGGTCAGGGGCGTGCAGGCGTGGCTCTAGCAAGGTCACATCCGCAAGCAACCCATGTTTGAGTGCTTCTGCCATCCCACAACGATATTCCACAGGAGGAAGGGTTGCTAACACGGTTGGATCAATCAACACGGCAGCAGGTTGTTTGAACGCACCCACCAAGTTTTTCCCCTCCGGAATATCCACCGCCACTTTTCCCCCTACGCTTGAATCCACCATCGAGAGTAAGGTGGTGGGCACTTGTACCAACCGCACCCCGCGCATATAGGTTGCTGCCACAAAGCCGGCGGTATCCCCTACCACGCCCCCACCGAGCGCAACGACCGTCGTTTTACGATCGCAGCGGTGTTCCGCCAGTTGCCGTTGTAGCATGGTGAAGGTGGCAAGGTTCTTGTGCTGTTCGCCATCCGCCATAGCAAACACCTTCGCATTCGGGAGGGATTGAGCGAGTGGGCGGGCATATAGATCAAGGATGGTCTCACTGGTGATAATCGCCACCGTGCCCCCCAACCCAAACTCATTGACCAAGCGTTCAGCATCCGCCAAGATACCACGCTCAATCACAATGTCGTAATCTTCTCCGTGAGGTGCGCTCACCCGAATACGCTGTGCCATAGGGCAACGATCTCCTGTGCTATTTGATCGGGGGTTTTGTCAACCGTGTTGATATGATAGGGAATGCGAGCATAAAGCGGGGCGCGTTGATGATACCTCGTCCGCCAGTCAACCGCTAAGGGACGCACCGCCACGCGCTCCGCATCCGCTAGGCGTGCCTCTAAGGTTGCCTCATCAACATCGAGACACACCACCATGCCGGTTGAACTCATGGAGGTGAGCGTCTCAAGGTTCAATAACGCCCCCCCGCCTGTGGAAATGACCAAGTCCGTCCGCGCTGCCAAATCAGTACAGATTTCTGCCTCCAGTTTACGGAAGGCACTCTCACCAAATTGGGCAAAACAATCAGCAATGCTCATGCCTATTTGCGCCACCAAGACCTCATCCGTGTCCACCCACTCCCTCGCGAGGGATTGTGCCACCAACGGGGAAACGGTTGTTTTCCCGCTCGCCATGAAGCCGGTGATGACGATGTTGGGGCTACTCATACCCAAACCGCCAAGGCGTGTTATCCATCGGCAAATCTGCAAGACGATTGCGCTTGAGTTGAGCAAAGCGCGGTTGCATCTCCTCGATGCTGTCCCCGCCCAGTTTTTCGGTCAGTGCATCTGCCAAGACAACCGCCAACATCGCCTCACCAATGGGCATGGCTCGCGGTAACGCGCAGAAGTCGCTCCGTTCATACGTGGTGGGTTCAGCTTGACCACTCGCCAAGTTCACACTCCCCAACGCTTTTAACACCGTCGCAATCGGTTTCATGGCAAGGCGTATGACGATCGGCTCGCCAGTGGTGATACCCCCCTCCAAGCCCCCAGCACGGTTGGTAGCGCGGTATAGTTCGCCCGTCGCCTCGTTCAAGAAGATTTCATCGTGTACCTGAGAGCCACTCTTGGCGGCATTGGCGAACGCTTCGCCAATCTCGACCCCCTTCATGGCGTGAATGCTCATCATCGCTTGGGCAATGCGCCCATCTAACTTGCGATCCCACTGCACATGGCTTCCTAAGCCGGGAGGAACCCCCACCGCGACAATCTCCCAGATACCGCCTAGCGTATCCTGATCCTTGCGCACGGTTTTGATCTTTTCACGCATGGGTTCAACCGCGTTTTCATCCGGCGTGCGCAGTTCGTTCTCTAAAGAGATCTGATACAGTTCGGCAAAGGATTTGCTGTAATCAACGGTTGCCTGCACGTCTCCGATTTGGGTGACGTAAGCGTAGACTTCAATGCCAAATGTGCGCAAAAACTTCTTGCAGATTGCTCCCACCGCCACCCGTGCGGCGGTCTCGCGTGCGCTGGCGCGTTCCAGCGACAGGCGTAACTCGCGGTAGCCATACTTCACCGCCCCCGTTAAATCGGCATGACCGGGGCGTGGGGTGGTGATGGGATCAATATTTTTTTCCTTCCAGTTCTTGAAATCGCGGTTCTCTAGGGTGAGGGCGATCGGTGCGCCAGTGGTGAGACCGTTCATCAACCCAGCTGTGATGTAGGCACTGTCCTTCTCAATGGACATGCGCCCACCCGCGCCATAGCCTGTTTGACGACGCGCGAGTTCATCATCAATGTCTGCTTGTTCGAGGGGTAAACCGGCGGGCATTCCCTCTAAGATAGCGGTGAGCATGGGACCGTGGCTTTCGCCAGCGGTGAAAAAGCGAACTTGTGGCATGGGATGTCTATCCTTTTCGATTATATAGCTGTGCTTCAACAGCATCAAACATCACTTCAAGGGGTGCCTTGCGCCCCGTCCAAATCTGGAAAGATGCTGCGCCTTGACGCACGAGCATCCCTAGCCCATTGATGGCGCGTAACTGCTGCGCCTCCGCTTGGCGCATCAAGGTGGTGACGGCAGGGCGATAGATCATATCGTACACGGTGACATGGGGTGGCAAGGGGAGGGATGAATCCCAAGGAGATTGGTCAATATGCGGGTGCATGCCCACCGAAGTGGAGTTTACCAGCAACGTTGCCCCGCTTTCCAATGCCTCGTGTGCCGTTACCACTTGTGCGGTGGGCAAGCGCATAGCATCCATCATGGCTTGTGCGCGTTCTACAGTGCGATTGATGACCAGCACCCGTGCGCCGACTTGGGTCAACCCGTAGAGGGCAGCGCGTGCCGCCCCCCCTGCCCCTAAGAGGATGACGGTTTGCCCCTGTAAGGGAATACCATGCGCTTGAAGATCATCAATGAACCCGAATACATCCGTGTTCGTTGCCTCGTTACGTGGGAACACGAGGGTGTTGGCAGCTCCCACCGCCTGCACGATAGGATCAGAACGGAAGAGAGCAACGACTTCCTGCTTGAACGGCACGGTGACATTCAGCCCAACGTAACCGTGCATCATAAACTCACGGAGGCTCTTCTTGAGGATTTCAGGCGGAATGGCAGACTTATCATAGTACCATTCATCCTGCATCCCCAACGCCTCAAAAGCCGCATTGTGCATGGCGGGGCTTAGACTATGCTCGATGGGCCAACCAATCACCCCCACCCGTTTCTGTGTCA
>CAIRDJ010000345.1 GCA_903877335.1 uncultured Chloroflexota bacterium
CCGTCGGCCTTGGGATCAATCTGGCCAATGTCGAGCGGTCCATGGCAACCGTCCTGGGTGAGCCCAAGTCCAGGCTGAAGGACGTCGTGATCACCACCGAGACGCCCGGCATCGAGTTTGAAGCCTTCGTCATGCAACCTGATGGCAAAGGTGGATGGAAAGAGTGGGATACGCCAGGTGCTTACGTTTATGGCACAGGTCCGGCGGTTGATCCCGTTGGATTGCTGACCGAGATGATGGACACGGCTGAATCGGTGGGTTTGCCTGTGGAATCCATCAACTCTGAATATGACACGCCACAGTTTGAATTGACTTTGCGCTATTCAGATGCTTTGCGTGCGGTGGATGAGGCGGTCTTGTTCAAGCTCATGGCGCGTGAAATTGCGATGAAGCGTGGCTTGCGCCTCACCTTCATGGGGCGACCCTTCAATGATCGTGGCGGGAGTGGTTTCCATGTGAACTTCTCTTTGAAGGATGCACAGGGGAATAATGCCTTTGAAGATACACAGAGCGACGATGGCTTGTCTGCCCTGATGAAACAGTGTATTGCAGGGCTTGTGGAAAAACACGAGAGCATGGCGTTGTTGTGTGCTTCTACTGTGAATGCCTATAAGCGATTGCGCCCTGCCCAATTGTCAGGTTACTGGGCAAATTGGGGCTATGACCATCGCGGTGTCACCGTGCGCATTCCCCATTCACGTGGCAAGGCAACGCGCATTGAACATCGCATGGGGGACGGAGCAGCAAACCCCTACTTGGCAACCGCAGCAGTTTTGCAGGCGGCTTTGATGGGCGTTCAGAAAGGGTATGCACTTCCCGCTGCTGAACAACTTGATTGCATGGACAGTCAAAGTACCGACCGCCACACGCCCGATCACCTACTAGAAGCGTGCGAACGCATTATGGCAGATGCAGATTTTGTCGATCAATTTGGGCGGGAATGTGTTGAGCAACTCGTCGCGGTTAAACGCTTTGAATGGGAAAAATACGTCGAACTACATCCTGATTGGCAACAGATTGATAAAACTGTCACCGATTGGGAACTCAATTTCTACATGCCCTTCCTGTAGTTGGTGAGGATTTCACATTATGTCTGCCCTCAATAGCATTGACACCGGTTTACAGACCGAGGATATTCTTTCACCTGACACCTACACGCAGGGTGTTCCGCACAGTGCGTTCCAGTTTCTGCGCCAGCACGATCCTGTGCATTGGCACGAAGATGAGGACGGAGGGTTATGGTCAATTACGCGCTATGCTGACGTGTTAGAGATGAACAGTAACCCCGAAGTCTTCTCTAGTGCGAAGGGCATCCGTATTGAAAACATGGATGACGAGGAACTTCACGCCCGCCGTACCATGATGGAGATGGATCGCCCAGAACACACGACCTACCGTCGCTTGGTGCAACCTCCGTTTGCGCCTCGCTATGTGAACACCTACGATGAGATGTTACGTGACCTCGCACGTGGGGTGATTGATCGCGCCAAAGCCCACACCGAACTAGACTTTGTGATTGAAATTGCCCGTCAATTGCCCATGCGCATGTTGGGGAAGTTGCTAGGCGTTCCCGATGAAGATGGACCTTGGTTGGTCTCGATGGGGGATGCGTTGATTGGCAACAGTGATCCTGAGTTTACCGATGTTCCAGTTGGCTTGGTGGATACTGAAGACTATCGCTTGATGCCCTTCCGTAGCCCACACAGCTACAAACTATTTGAATATGCTGCCAAGCATGCTGAACTGCATCGTGGTTCACAATCCGACAACCTCATCACGCGCTTGCTTCAACCCACTCGTGAAGGCGAAATGCTCCAGCAACATGACTTCAACAACTTCTTCACCTTGTTGGTGGCGGCAGGAAACGACACCACACGCTACACGATGGCGGCGGGGATGCACGCTTTCATGATGTTCCCCGATCAGTGGCAACTCCTCAAAGAGCATCCCGAACTGATTGATAACGCGGTCGAAGAAATCTTGCGTTGGGGGAGCGTCACCATGCACTTCCGCCGTACTGCCACCCAAGACTACAACCTGCACGGCAAAACCATCCAAGCTGGGGATCGGGTGGTCTTGTGGTTCATGTCTGCTGATTATGATGAAGAACAATTTGCCGATGCCTATCGTTTTAACATCACACGCACCGACAATCCACACATGGCATTCGGTTTGAAAAGTCCGCATAAGTGCATCGGCGAACATCTGGCACGCTTAGAAATTAAGGTGTTGTTCCAAGAGTTGCTCCCACAAATTCAGTCGATTGAACTGGATGGTGAGATTGAGCGGCTACGGTCTAACTTCATTTCTGGCATCAAACATTTACCCGTAAAAGTGAGATGGGC
>CAIRDJ010000346.1 GCA_903877335.1 uncultured Chloroflexota bacterium
ATTGACAACTGTCTTTGCAATAGGCTTTCCACTTGTTTATATCCGATTGTGATGAATTTTACAACCAACCACTAAAACTTACGTATACATATTATATCAGAAGATCGACCATATTCTTAAACGTTATTCATGCTAGTAATCTAGTTTGCTTAACATGTCGATTGTATGATACCTCTTGTTTGAAGGTTTGTGTGGTGAGCATGTCTTATGCCGGTACGTCGATCACTTGTATTCATTGCTGTTGTGTTACTTGCCATTCCGTTTATTTCGTCACTGACAAGTTATCAGGTTGCAACCAATAGCGCCGAGTCTAAAGGACTCGAGTATTTTGTCGTGACTCGCGGAAATGTGGTGGCTTCCATTTCATCTGTTGGGAAAATTAAGGCAGACCAGGAAGTTGACTTGGCTCTTTCCAACACAGGGCGCGTCATGGAGGTTTTAGTTGAGCCTATGGATTATGTTCTTGCGGGAGATGTCCTGTTGCGCATAGAAAATGACGATCAACAGATTGCGTATCGACAAGCAGTCTACAACCTTGAATTGGTAGAAATTCAACTGGACGATCTCCTTGCCCCAGTGGATGGGGATGAAGTTCTCATCGCTGAAGCACAGGTAGATGCTGCTTATGCAAATTATCAAAGTGCCGCTTCAATAAATCAGGGTGCGGTCGGTCAAGCTGACCTACAGGTTGAGCAAGCTCAAGCTGCCTATGATGCTGCGATTCAGCGTCGTATCTATGGTGGAGACTTCGACACCGTAGAAGATGTCACGATAGCGGACGCACAAATTGGCGAAGCGTCCTTCAACCTTGAAATTGCTCGCTTGCGTGCACAGGACGCGCGTCAAGGAAACTGGAGCAGCGCCAATGCCGCCTACAAGTCGTATGAACAGGCACTCGCTAATTTAGAACAGACTATTGCTGGACCCACCGAGCTGGAAATTGAACAAGCTGAAGTGCGAATTGAGCAGGCGCAAGCACAGCTAGACCGTGCTGAACAATCTCTGCGAGATACCGAGTTGCGTGCGCCGTTCGAGGGTTACATTACCCAGATTCTGATTGAACCCGGTTCGCTACTCACCCCCAATACGGCGGTCATGCGCTTGGTGGATACCAATCCGCTGTCGCTTGAGGTCGAGGTGGATGAAGTGGATATTGGGCAACTTCAGCCCGGAGCAAATGCATTGGTCGAAGTGGACGCGCTCAAGGGTGTGTTCTTGCCTGCCAGACTGGAACGCATTGATTTGATTGGTCAACAAGCCGCTTCGGGTGGGGTGGTGAACTACGATGCCTTAGTGCGTTTAGAGCAGTCCGATCCACGAATTTTCGTGGGGATGACAGCAGAAGCCAACTTCACGATTGATGAACGTAGCGATGTGTTGATTGTGCCCAACAACTACATTCGGCTAGATCGTCGTGGCAATCAGGCATTTGTACAGGTGTTGGATTCAAGCGCAAATGAATTCACTGATCGAGCGATCTCGCTCGGCTTGCGTGGCGAAACCTACAGCGAAGTCCTGAGCGGGCTAACTGAAGGGGATGTTCTGCGTGCAGATTTAACAGGCAATCAATTCTCATTGTTCGGGGACTAATTCACATGGAAAAAATTTTACAGCACGTTTCCATCGTTGGCATGCTCGTTGTGTGCGTAGTGTTCATGTTGCCCGTCGCGGTGAAAGCACAACCGCCCGTGCCCGTCACGATTGAGGAAGAATACTCTGTACAACTGAGTGACTTGACCGTTACCGTTAGTGCAACGGGAACAATTCAACCCAAACGCACGGTCGATTTATTCTTTAGCACGTCTGCTACGGTGCAAGAAATTCTAGTAGATGAGGGCGATGTCGTGCGCGATGGGGATACGTTAGCCATACTTGATGCAGAGACGTTAGAAGCATCTTTACGAGAGGCAGAGATCGCACTGCAACTTCAACGTCTAGCATTTGATGCGCTCGTTGCTCCACCTCGAGCGGAGGATGTCTTAGCCGCCGAAGCCGCGGTGATAGCCGCCGAAGCACAAATTCCTGCTGCCCGTACTGGTGCCAGCCAAACGGATATTGAAATCGCACAATTGCAGGCAGAAATCGCACGCAATCAACTGTGGCAAACGCAACTCAACCGTGACAAGTTATTAGACCTCAACCCGGAATTTAGAGGGGGCTACTCTAATCAGTTGTCTGTTGAATCCTCTGTGCTACAGGCAAGCTATGGGGTTGCCATTGCTGACGCTGCCATAGAAACGACGCGCCGTACTGGTGGCGGTCCCGGTCCCATCGCGGCGGCGGAGTCTGCCCTCATTCAAGCACAAGTCTCATTAGATCGGCTATTGCGCGGACCGGATGATGTCCAACTGCTACAATTGGAGATTCAATTAGATCAAGCTGAAGCCGCGTTAGAGTCCGCTCGTGTTGCTTTGGATCGCGCTAAACTAGTTGCCCCGTTCAATGGGGTGGTTGCGGAAATGAATCTTGAAGTGGGTGAGTTGCCGGCTCAAACAAGCCCCGCTGTTGTGTTGTTGGATGCTAGTGCCTACTATGTTGATTTATTGGTGGATGAAAATGATGTGGTGAAGATTCAACTGGGACAAACGGTGTCATTTCGTGTTGATGCTCTACCAGAGGCTTCCATCACAGGATCGATCGAACGCTTGCTCATCACACCGACTGCATCAACCAATAGCGAAGTGGTAACATACCAAGCGCGTGTACGCTTGAATCCCTCTACGGAACCCATTCGGGTGGGGATGAGCACCACCGCCAACATCACCACCAAGGATTTACAAGACATTATTGTTGTGCCTAATCGGTTCATCCGAATTGATCGCCAAACCCGTCAGGCATTTGTGACCATTCAAAACAGCAGTGCCCAAACCGAAGAAATAGCGGTTGAATTGGGTGAGCGCAATAATGAGGTGAGCCAGATCGTCGGTGGTTTAGAGCCGGGTCAACGGATCGTGCGCCTCCAAAATGCCTCTGAAGTGCTTTTCGGCAACCCAAATTAAGTAGAAAGTAACCTAACGATGCGACTGTTACGCACACCAACCCTAGACCTAGCAACCCCCGAAAACGCTCTCGCGCCCGAGGTTAAAGAGCGTAAAGTTATCATTGACCTGAAGGATGTCAAAAAAGTCTATCAGATGGGAGACCTTGAGGTTCATGCCTTGCAAGGTGTTAACTTGAAAATTTATGAAGGGGAGTTCGTGTCGATCATGGGACCGAGTGGCTCTGGAAAAAGCACCTTGATGAATATTTTAGGGGTGCTTGACCAACCCACCCATGGTGAATACTATCTCGATGGGGTTAACGTCGAACGACTACGTGAGAACCAACTTGCTTCTGTCCGCAATAAAAAAATCGGGTTCGTGTTTCAAAGCTATAACTTGCTTAAGCGCACAACAGCTCTCCGTCAGGTGGAGCTACCGTTAATCTACGCGGGTGCAAGTAACCGCATGAAACGGGCTAAAGCTGCACTAACTGCGGTTGGGCTTGAACGTCGTATGGATCATTTGCCCACTGAACTTTCTGGTGGGCAACAACAGCGGGTTGCTATTGCGCGAGCATTGGTGAATGAACCCGCCATGATTTTAGCGGATGAAGCGACCGGCAACTTAGACTCTAAAAGTGGCTCAGAGGTATTACAGATTTTCCAGCGCCTGAATGAAGAACAGGGCATTACGGTTGTATTTGTAACCCATGACCCCTGGATTGCGCGCCACTCTAAACGCCTCATCATGTTGCGCGATGGAAAGGTCGTTGCCGATCAACCTGTTCCCCAACCACTCAAGGCGGGCGAGCAAGATCGCCCCTCAGAAGCTGCTGAACTTGAAACTATTTTCAAAAGTACCTACTACGGTGCTACTAAAGAAGAGTTCAACTAAATGGAAACCATTCGCATTGCATTGGTGAGCCTATATGCTAATCGCCTTCGCTCCATCCTTACGACATTGGGCATCATTATCGGAATTGGAGCGGTCATTGGGTTGATTAGTTTAGGGCGTGGGGTTGAAGATTTCATCGCGTCGGAGTTTGAATCACTGGGATCGAATCTGCTGATAGTGTTTGCGTCCCCTCCCAAAAGTCCCACGCGCGAACGAATTGAGCCGATCACAACCGTGGAAGCAACCGATTTGTTAAGCCTTCCAACCATCCAATATGTTGCCCCCATCCATGGATTAATTGGTAACATCAATTCTGGCGGAGAAACGTTCAACGCTACAACCTACGGTGTCACTCCCGATTATCTAATTGTTAGAAACTACGCGGTGCTTTGGGGACGTTGGGTGACTGTCGAAGATTTAGATAGCAAAGCGCGGGTGATGGTGCTGGGTTCCACTGTCGCAGAGGAGCTATTCGGCAAGGATTACAACCCCGTTGGCGAAATTGTCCGCTATCGCGAAGTGCCAATGACCATCATCGGGGTGATGGAGAAAACAAGCGAAGCCGCGGGTGAGAACGAAATCGCCTATATTCCTCTCACCACCAGTCAACAGCGGCTTGCTCCTCCTTTTCGTGCGCGAACACGCGATGGTGGATATTTCCTGGATGCTTTATATCTACAAGCAACCAGCGAAGATGTCATGGATGAAGCCACCCGACAGATTGATGAATACCTCCGCGAGGCACACAACGTCCAGTTTGATGGCGAAGAAGATTACACCATCGTTAACCAAGCTGATGTGTTAGAAGTGCTTGGCTCAATTACAGGTGTGCTGACTATCTTCCTCTCCCTTATCGCCGGCATCTCTTTGCTAGTTGGGGGAATTGGCATTATGAATATTATGCTCGTTACCGTGACGGAGCGAACCAAAGAGATCGGGTTGCGTAAGGCAGTGGGTGCGCCCGCAAGCGCCATCCTCACGCAATTTTTGGTGGAAAGCGTTGTGCTTTCCATCATTGGTGGCTCATTGGGTGTTCTATTGGGTTGGTTCATGGCGATTGCGGGTACCATTTTAGTGGATGAGTTGAACCTTAGCGTTGATGTGGATGCGGTTGTTTTTGCCACCAGCATTAGTATATTGATCGGGATTGTATTTGGGTTGTATCCCGCATGGCAGGCATCTCGTAAAAACCCAGTAGATTCCTTACGGTTTGAGTAGAAAGTTAAGGCGAGAAGTATGATTGTATTGATGGATGTGTTGCGCATTTCCCTAGCCAATTTATTCGTGAATCGCCTGCGTGCTGTTCTGACGATGTTGGGGATTACCATTGGCGTAGCTGCTGTGATTGTCTTGCTCTCGATTGGCAAAGCGTTTGAAAACTTCATCATTGGTGAATTCAATAGCGTTGGTTCTAACTTGGTTGCGGTGTTCGGTGCTCAGGGTGAACGTGGTGATTTTGAGCCACTCACTCAAAAAGACTTTGATGCCCTGTCCGATCCGACCCGCGTTTGGGATACGCTGTTTGTTGTTCCGTTCTTAGAAGTCAACGCTAATTCTGTCACGTATGAAAATTATGAGACAAGCCCCAGCATCTTTGGCATCACCGCTGACTATATTCAAGTGGAAGAACGCGAGATCATTGCGGGGCGTTACATTGAAGCCGAAGATGTTGAAGGGAACAGTCGCGTTGCAGTGCTCGGACTTTCCGCTGTGGAAAAGCTATTCGTCAGTGGCGTGCCCCCGCTTGACCAAACGATTCGGATTGATGGGGTTGCCTTCAAAGTCGTGGGTGTATTAGATAAAGGGGGGAGTGGTGGCTTTGTTGATTTGGATAACTCCATTTTTGTCCCGATGTCCACGGCGCAGACGCGCCTTGTTAACAACCGCGAAGTCTCTGGGGAGTTACCCGTCACCCAGATTATTTTGAAAGCACCGGACGAAAGCAGGATCGATGGTTTGGTGGAGCAAATTACGGCAACCCTGCGTGAAGTCCGTGATATTCAGTTCAATGGTGAGGATGATTTTACCATTTCTACCCAAGCTGATTTGCTGGATAGCATCGGAACAATCCTAAACTTGCTCACACAGTTCTTGGCGACCATCGCTGGCGTATCGCTTTTAGTGGGGGGCATCGGGATCATGAATATCATGCTTGTCACTGTCACCGAACGCACAAAAGAGATTGGCTTAAGAAAGGCACTTGGTGCTCAGAATATTTTCATCTTGATACAATTTGTTGCCGAAGCACTCGTGCTCTCATTGCTAGGCGGAACCATAGGAATTTTAATCGCTTTTGCTGGTGGGGCTTTAGTGAGTAGTTTAGTAGAAAGTCTTAATGTCACTGTGCAACCGTTTAGTATCATTTTGGCGGTTGTTATTTCTAGTGCGATTGGGATTTTCTTCGGATTCTTTCCTGCTTGGCGTGCTGCAGGTTTGAATCCAATTGACGCGCTTCGATATGAATAATCACGTGTTAAAATAGTTTAACGTTTAAGGTGGGTTCAACAGAGGCTCTTGATGGACGAACAAGCAGAATTAAATAATCGCCACCTTTTACGGGCAAATGAAGATATGCTCAACGGCTTGGGGCAATTGTCTGACTATTTTGGATTCAGCAAGGTAATGGGTCAGATTTATGGCACTGTTCTTTTAAGCCAAGAACCGCTGTGTTTGGATGATGTGGTCGATCATTTGGATGTATCTAAGGCAACGGTCAGCTTAAACTTACGAACGTTGGAGCATTTGGGGATCGTTCGGCAAGTCTACAGCAGTGACCGTAGTGACCGCCGTAAATTCTATGAGGCGGAAACGGACTTCTGGCAAATCATTACCAATGTGATTTCCGGGCGAGAATTAAGAGATGTTGAGCGCGCAATCACCACGATGGAGCAGAACGTGGCACGGTTGCAAGAGATAACGTCAACCCTCACGCCTGATAATCGCGAATTAGCTTCCCACTATATTGAAAAAATTGATCAAATTCAAGCGATTTTCCGCTTCATTAAGTTGTTGCTGACCACCATCTTGGTACAAGTTGGCAAGTCCCCTAATGTTGGAGACATATCAGAAATTCGACTGGAATGAGGTCTGCCCTTGTGATGTATCCATGACGAATTTATACTATGTGTCCCTTGGGGGAGTGGCGGAATTGGCAGACGCGCATGACTTAGGATTATGTCTCTTTCGAGGTGAGGGTTCGAGTCCCTCCTTCCTCATCCCACTGAAAAGGCGCAAACGCGCCTTTTTGCAAATTACTCAAACAGCGCACAATTACACAACGATAGGTTAGTATCTTGAACATCCAAACGGAAATACTTGATAGCCATGTAGCACGGCTAACGGTTCAAATTGATGAAGACGTTTTTGAACGCGCCAAGAAAAAAGCCACGCAGGCTATTGCCAAAAAGGTCAATATCCCCGGTTTTCGTAAAGGTCATGCGCCATATCATTTAATTGCCAATTACTATGGTGAAGCGACCATCATCGAAGAGGTGGTTGAACTCCTTGCCAAGGACTTGTATCCGTCCGTGATTGAATCTTCCGGCATCAACCCTTACGCAAGCGGCACAATTGAGAACTTTGAAATTGAACCCATTCCCTACTTCATCTTTTCTGTTCCGCTCCAACCGGAAGCTGACTTAAAAGATTATCGTGCGATTCGCGTTGACTATACCGAAGCAGTCGTCACCGAAGAAGAGCTTAAAGATGCCATGCTAGAAGTTCAGCGCGAGCAGTCTAACGCCACTCCCAGTGATGAACCCGCTGTGATGGGGGATCGGGTGCGTGGTTCCTTACATGGATACTGGGCAGACGTGGCAGAAGACAACAGCGACGAAATCATCCCAGTAGCAGATGAGCACGCGAGTGAAAATCAAACGGATGAGGTTATTTCAGAAGCAGACGAGATTGATCCTCTCGAAGCGGATGACGACGACTATGAGGATGAGGATGACGAGGAAAATGACATTGATCATGCGAACGCGATCATTCATGAGCACGATGTCACCCTTTACCTGAGTGAGGCGCACGAATTTGTACCGGGTGTAAGCTCACATTTAATTGGGGCTAAAGCTGGTAAAACCCTTAAATTCACCTTGACTTATCCTGAACATGCTAAGTACGGAGCTGCCAGCGGAAGAGCTGTGCGCTTTGTATTGGATGTTGCCAAAGTTGAACACGTCACCATTCCAGAACTAAATGATGACTTGGCGCGTGAGATCACCAAATCAGAAGCATCCCCCCTTACGCTTGCTGAATTGAGCAACCGTGTCCGTGAAAACATACAGCTTCAGCGTCAAAAAGAGTTGAACAGTCGATATGTCGAGTCGGTGATACATGAAATTGTGCAGCAGGCAGTCTTCCGTTTTCCTGAGGAAATGATTGTTGAAGAAGTGGATGAAATTATTTCCAACGTCGCAAGCCGTATCGGCATGCCGGTTGAGGACTTCCTCAAGATTATGCAAGGATCAGGTGAAGACATTCATCAAGATGCGACCTATCGTGCGCAAGCTGTTGAACGTATTCAGCACCTGTTGGTGATGCGTGGGGTCATGGAGGCAGAAAATATCGTCATTACGCCTGCACAAGTGGACGCTGAAATTGAAAAGGTGATCGCCACCACCAATGGGAATAGTGAGGATGAGCGTAAATATCGCAAGATGTTTTCCGACCGAAAAATGCGAGACAATGTATACAATCGCATGTTAGAAGATGCAATCTTGGATCGCATCATTCAAATTGGGCGTGGTCTAGCCGAAGGTCAAGGCGTTGCAGTAAGCAAACAATTTGCTGACGACGACACCTCTTCGGATAGTAAATGAAAGAATTCGCTAAAATTAGCAAACGGAATTGAATGGGGTAATTGAATGAACTTCCAAAATATCGTTCCGATGGTCATTGAGCAGGGTAGTCGCGGCGAGCGTGCTTATGACATTTACTCATTGCTTCTTAAAGAACGCATTGTTTTCATGGGCACGGGCATCAACGATCAGGTTGCCAACCTAACCGTTGCACAATTGCTCTTCCTTGATCGTGAAGATCCTGAACGTGAAATCCAGATGTATATTAATTCTCCAGGTGGGGTCATTTACGCCGGCTTGGCAATCTACGACACGATGCAACAGATCTCTGCGCCTGTCAGCACGGTTGCTGTGGGGATTACGGCTAGCTTTGGAACGGTCTTGTTGTGTGCGGGTAAAACCGGCTTGCGCTATGCGTTGCCAAATGCAACCGTGCACATGCACCAACCTCTAGGTGGGGCACAGGGGCAAGCATCGGATATTCTAATACAAGCCAATGAGATTAGTCGCTTAAAGAAGCAACTCTATGAAATCTTCAATAAGCACACCGGTCAGGAAATAGCCAAGCTAGAAATTGATCTTGATCGTGATATTTATATGAATGCTCAACAAGCGGTTGAGTATGGTCTCATTGATTCTGTCTTGAACGAAACTACTAAGAAGTAGGCTAAATGGCGCGTAAATCTGCAGATGACCAGCACTGTTCGTTTTGTGGTCGTCACCATAATGATGTCAATCGCTTAATCGCTGGTCCAAATGGTATCTTCATTTGCGATCAATGTGTTGGAATTTGTTATCGTATTCTAGGCGAGGAAGAGAACAAGCCGTCCAGCGGAGGGAAAAATATTCTCTCGTTGGATAACTTACCCTCACCTAAGGAAATCAAGCGGCATCTCGATGAGTATGTCATCGGTCAAGACCGTGCCAAGCGCGTTTTGAGTGTGGCGGTTTATAATCACTACAAGCGCATTATGGCGCAAAGTGAAGTTGGGCTAGAAGTTGAAGTTGATAAAAGCAATGTCTTGCTCATTGGACCGACTGGCAGTGGGAAGACGCTCCTTGCCCAAACGCTTGCTAGAATGCTGGATGTTCCTTTTTGCATTGCTGATGCCACCTCTCTAACAGAAGCGGGGTATGTGGGTGAAGATGTTGAAACAATCTTATTGCGCTTGATACAAGCAGCAGATGGAGATATTGCTCGTGCAGAACAAGGGATCATCTACATTGATGAGATCGACAAGATTTCCCGCAAGAGTTACGACAATCCCTCGATCACCCGCGATGTATCCGGTGAAGGCGTTCAACAGGCACTCCTCAAGATCATAGAAGGGACGCTTGCAAATGTTCCTCCTCAAGGCGGTCGCAAGCATCCACACCAGGAATTTTTGCAGATTGATACCAAGAATATCCTGTTCATTTGTGGTGGGATGTTTGATGGGCTAGAGGAAATAATCAATCGACGTTTAGGGCATCGTAGCTCATTGGGCTTCGGTGTGCAAAACAAGCGTGAATCTGTCAGTCCCAATGAGTTGTTGCGTCAGGCTACCAGCGAGGACGTTCTTACATTCGGATTAATCCCGGAGATTGTGGGGCGTTTACCTGTCTTGGTGACCGTCGATTCACTCGATAAAGAAATGCTCATTCGCATCATGAAAGAACCGAAGAATGCGCTGTTGAAGCAATATGAATATCTGCTGTCATTGGATGATTGTCAGATCGAGTTTCAAGTTCAGGCATTAGAAACTATCGCAGAGATTGCGCTACAACGTAAAACAGGTGCGCGTGCGCTACGCAGTATCATTGAGAATATCTTGATGGATGTCATGTTTGAAGTCCCTGAACGGGATGACGTTGCGCGGGTGGTGGTGACGGCAGAGTCCATCTTAAATAACACGACCCCCTTGCTCTACACGGACAGCAACCATGCGGTGGATTTAAACTCAGATACTACGGTTGAACCTGCTGCCTAGTTTCATTAGCTTTTTCGTCAAAGACAGAACAATAAATAGCCAAAGCAATTGGCGAAAAATATGATGAACCAGCATGCACTTGAGGACGTAAACGGAATAAGGTGCGCGGGAGTGGCAGTCGTAGTAGGGTAAAAGTGGCAATCCACGAGCTTCATTGCGACGGTGATCGCCTTTCATTAATGAATGATTGCTCAAATCAAACAGCAACTCATTGCGTAGCAATGAGTTGTTTTTTTATGCCCATGTGGATATGGGCGGTAGGGCACGACCACGGTGTTGCATGACTTCGCCGTGTGTAGGAAACCGTCATTTTCTGCATACGTTCGCCTTTCCGCAAAATTGAAA
>CAIRDJ010000347.1 GCA_903877335.1 uncultured Chloroflexota bacterium
ATACCATCCGCGCGTAACCGACTCTAGGTTACGGATGAGTTGCATCGCCAACGCGCTGGGTTGCCCCCCCAAAGCTGGCGTGGGATGCAAGACTTCTAGTAACTCTAAAATGGTGTGCTGGCGCAACGTGGCGTGAATGGGCGTGTAAAGGTGTTGGATGTTGCGCAACCGCATGATTTGGCGTTCGTCGATGACGACTGGTAGCCCCAGCTCACGCAAACGTGCCTCGATCTGTTCGACAACCAACTGGTGTTCATAGGCTTCTTTGGGATCATGGAGGAGTTGATCCGCCAATTGTTGGTCATGTTCTGGGGTTGCCCCACGTGCAATACTCCCTGCCAAGCCCATCGTGAAGAGGTTGCCCTGTTCAACCGAAACGATCAGTTCAGGGGTTGCGCCCAAGAAGGCATGATGGGGCACAGGTTCAAACAAGAAGCGGTAACATTCGGGGTAGGCTTGATCGAGATAAGCCAGACTGGTTAACAGGTTGGGCGCATCGCTAAAGGTGATCTCCGCCACCCTCGACAGCACCACCTTGTTCAGCACGCCCTCTTGCATCTGCTGGATGCTGGCATTCAATATCCCCTCCCACTCCGTATAGGAAAGGGGGTAGCGGATTTCCTGTGGGCGTTGTTGAGGTTGTGCCGTCAAAGCTACGTCATCCGCAACCAACCGCAGAAGCGCGTCATGCAGGTTGGTTTGTAAGTCCTCGATCGGAGAATCAGAAGGAACTTGTGTATTGATCGTGAGCCACGTTTCACCGTGACGAGATACCATCTGGAAATGTGGCAAAACAAAGTGCGCAGGATAAAAATTTGCCCACGCCTCATCAGGAACAAAGTCAGAGCGAAACGCGAAACCGCCAAATAGCTTAGTGCCTGCCCAACTGGGTGGATTGCCCGCTACAATCGCTTCTGCGAAGAGGTCTTGGGCATCTTGTTGAATGCGCTTGAAACGGTTTTCCCCATAGGCAAATAGCTCCGCCGTCACCCCAAACCCCGCCAGCGTAAAATCATGTTGTTGCCACAAAAAGCGTGGGTGATGTTGGGCGTGTTGCAAGAATTGAAGGGCATCCATACCCTCCACAGGGATCGAATAACTAGCAAGATACGTGGTGCGCGGAATGGATTGTCCACTAAGCATGATGATCTTCCTTGTAGCCTACGCTGTTCAGCAGAATGGGGAGCAAGCCGACCACGATCTGTTCTTTACGCGGTTCGTTGGTGTACAACCATTGAATGACCACATTGTAAATTGCCCCCATCCACGCATGGGCAACCATGACCGTATCAATTGGAGCGATCTCTCCCATGCGGATTGCTTCGTCCAGTTGCACCCGTATGTACTCTGCAAAGCGTTGATTGACCTCCAAGCGTTTCCGTTCAAAAGATGCCCCCAAACCAACCGCTTGCACCAACAAAATTTTGGCGGGGCGACGATACTTGCTGAAGGTGGCAAGGATGGCATCCAAAGCAAGCTGAACGCGACGCATGTTGACCGTTTCGCCGTGAGTTGCTTCGGCA
>CAIRDJ010000348.1 GCA_903877335.1 uncultured Chloroflexota bacterium
GTTAGCAATAACTCGCCTATTTTCTTTACGAAGGGAAGCGGAATTTTATGAAAAGAGAATTTGTTTTTCATCATGGTCACGATTGGGAGAATCCTCAAGTGGTGGGGATTAACAAAGTGCGAGGGCATACCTTGTATGTTTCTCATGATTCAGTACAAGATGCACTTGCCATTCCTAGAGAAAGTTCTCCCTATTTTCAATTGTTGAATGGGCAGTGGGACTTCAAATTCTTTACTAGCCCCCTTGATGTTCCAGAAGACTTTACACGCTCTGTTCAGTTCACAGACAAGATTGAAGTGCCCGGCACGTGGATGCTTCAGGGGTATGATAAGCCCATTTACACCAACGTGAAGATGCCCTTTCCCGCTTTGCCCCCCTTCGTCCCGCAAGAAAACCCAACCGGCTTGTACTCGCGCGAGTTTGACATCCCCACAAACTGGGATGGGAGACGCACCGCGATTGTTTTCGATGCCGTGGAATCCGCTTTCTATTTGTACGTCAATGGGCAACCTGTGGGATATAGTCAAGGCTCGCGCATTCCTGCCGAATTTGACATCACCAATTTTGTACAGGTGGGTAAAAATACGCTCCATGCCATTGTGATCCGTTGGTCAGATGCCAGTTACCTTGAGGATCAAGATCATTGGTGGTTAGCTGGGATGTACCGAGATGTTTATCTATACTCTCGCCCACAAACCTATATGGAAGATATTTTCTTCACGACCGACTTAAGTGATGACTTGACCGCCTCTGATGTTCATGTGCGCGTTCGTTTGACATCTAACCATGAAGCACAGTTACCCCAGCATCTGGTCTTCGCACAATTGTATGACGGTGAAGAGCCGCTCTTTGAAACTCCATTACAAGGCAACCCCATTGTTGACCTCACACAAATCCGCAAAGCAGAGCTACACGGACATTTGGCACGCATAAAACTATGGTCAGCAGAAGCCCCCAACCTATATCGTTTGGTGGTTTGGTTAATTGATCCTGACGGGAACACCATAGACGTACAAACCTGTAAGGTCGGTTTCAAACGTGTAGAAATGCGCGATCGGCAATTATGGGTCAATGGGCAAACGGTCACCTTATATGGCGTTAACCGCCATGAGCATGAAGATACCCGCGCCAAAGCCATTCGCTTAGAGGCGATGATCGCTGATGTTAAGTTGATGAAACAGTTCAATATCAATTCGGTGCGTTGTAGTCACTACACCAATCATCCGCGCTGGTATGAGTTGTGCGACGAATACGGCATCTACATGATTGACGAGGCGGATATTGAAACGCACGCGCTCTACAACCGTTTGTGCCACGAGCCGGAATGGTTGAACGGTTTCATGGAACGTGGGGTGCGCATGGTGGAGCGGGACAAGAATCACGCTTCGATCATCATCTGGTCATTGGGTAACGAAAGCGGTTTTGGCACGGCACACACCGCGCTTGCCGGTTGGATTCGTGGCTACGATCCTTCTCGCCCCATTCAATATGAAGGGGCAACCGCGCCTGATTGGTTCAAGGGGCAATTGGCAACAGACATTGTATGCCCCATGTATCCCACGATTGAGCAGATCGTCGCCTATGCCCAAAGCCCCGAGCGTGATCGCCCGTTGATTATGTGTGAATATGCCCACTCAATGGGCAACAGTACCGGCAACCTGAAAGAATATTGGGATGCCATTGAAGCGAACGAGGGCTTACAGGGTGGCTTCATCTGGGACTGGATTGACCAAGGGATTGTCAAGCATGCTGAAGATGGCACGGCATATTGGGGCTACGGCGGAGACTTCGGCGACACCATCAACGATTCCAACTTCATCTTTAACGGGGTAGTCGCGCCCGATCGCACACCCCATCCTGCCTTGTATGAATGCAAGAAACTGTTCCAACCGTTGCAAGTGAAAGCGGTTGATCTGTTAAGTGGCAAGGTGGAAATCACCAACAAGCGTTATTTTGTCACGCTGAATGATTTGGTATTGCGTTGGCAAATTAAGGCGGAAGGACAGGTTTTGGCGGAGGGGCAGGCATCTCTCCCAACGATTGCGCCACGCACTGCTCAACGCATTGATCTGGGGTATATCCATCCAACCCTTCCTGCTGACCTGCATGAGGGTTGGCTCAACCTCCACTTTATACAGACCGAGCCAACACGCTGGGCATCTGCTGGTCATGAAGTCGCTTGGGAGCAATTTGCGCTCCCCGTGAAAGCGGGTGAAGTTAGCCCATCCGCGCCCCTGACCGGACGTATCACACTTGAAAATCACGACGATAGCATGGTAGTGGCAGGGGAATCCTTCCGCATAGAATTTGATAAAGCGCAGGGGATGTTGAAGTCATGGGTGGTGAACGGACATGAACTCCTTCATGCGGGCATTGGCTTACAGGTCATGCGTGCCCCAACTGACAATGACCGCCTCGACACCATACCTGACCGCGCGAAGTGGAATATGCTCCGTGATTGGAAAGCCGCTGGCATTGACCAGTTAACGCGCTTGGTAGAGTCTGTTGCGTGGGAAATGCCCAACCCACATACGGGTGTCGTTGAACTTAAAACAACCTACCTTGTGCCAAGTGGCAAAGTTGCTTTTGTTCACACCCAACGCTACACCATTCAAGCGGATGGAATGGTAGTGCTGGAGAATGGGGTGGCTTGTGATTCTAGCTTACCTCCGTTGCCACGTGTGGGAATTACCATGCAATGGGTTGAAGGCTTTGAACAGGTGGCATGGTATGGGGCAGGCAAGCATGAAACCTATCGAGACCGTCGTGCCGCTTTGATCGACGTATATCACAGCACCGTAACGGATGAATATTTCCCATATCCCTTCCCCCAAGAGAACGGAAATAAAACCGATGTGCGCTGGATCCAACTGAGCAATTCATCGCTTGGTTTGACCATCAAGGCAAGCATGGATCAACCCATTGAGGCGAGCGTGAGTCACTTCACGGTGGATGATTTAACCGAAGCCACCCATACTTATCAACTGAAGCCACGCCCACAAACCATCATGAACATTGATGCCATGCAATGCGGTTTAGGTGGGGCAAGTTGTGGGCCTGGCACGCTTCCGCAATATCTGGTGATGCCCAAGCAATACCAATTCACTGTGACATTCAGCGTTCGTTAAATTTATTAAACACAGGGCGGGATGGGGTTGCTCATCCCGTTCAATTTTCTTGCTCAAGTTTAGGTGATACCATGCGAATTACTCCCCTCAATCAATTTTCATTGCAGGAGCACACGCATCACAGCGTAAGCTACTTAGCCCAAAACCAACGCACGACTTTCACGATACAGGTGCTTGAAGAGGACATAGTGCGGGTGCTCATGTTGCCAGATGGAGCGTATCGGCTTCAACGGACGTGGGCAATCTTAGATCGGAATACCTCAGATGTGCCCATACAGGGACGTGACCGCGCTGATCTGTCACCGTTCACCTGCCCCCCATCCACTATCCAAGTCAATGACGCAGGATGTGAGCTGACTACCCCACAACTGACCGCACGCTTTAACGCGCACAGTGGGCAGGTGCAATGGTTAACGGGGGATGGGCAACTTTTCGCTCGTGATGCCCGTCGCAATCCGTATAACCTTGATCCTAGCTCGCGCCGAGTATATCACTATATGGCGTGGGATGAGCGCGAGCATTTCTACGGCTTTGGAGAAAAAGCAGGCGATCTCGACAAGAGCGAGTATCGCATGGAGATGCGCAATACTGACGCGCTGGGCTATTCGGCACGACAGGGAGATCCGCTCTACAAGCACTGGGCGTTTTATATCACTTGGCTTCCCGAACGACAGATTGCCTACGGGTTATTTTACGACAACCTTTCAACCTCAGTCTTTGATATGGGGCGGGAACGTCACGCCTATTACGATGCTTATCGCATGTATATGGCGGAAGATGGAGACCTAGACTACTACTTGATTTATGGTGCCAGCATGGCACAGGTCTTGGAGAAGTTCACACGCCTAACAGGGCGGATGCCCGTTCCGCCACGCTGGTCATTGGGTTATCTTGGCTCCACAATGGCTTATACGGATATGGAAGATGCGCAGGCGCAACTACTGGGCTTCGTTGAAAAATGCCAAACCCACCGTATTCGTTGCTCCGGCTTTCATCTGTCCAGTGGCTACACCACTGATCCTGATACACACAAGCGGTATGTGTTCAATTGGAATCCCAAGCGCATCCCTGACATCAAGGGAATGGTCGATGCTTTCCATTCGGCAGGCATCAAACTGCTTGCCAACGTGAAACCCTATATCCTCCAGACGCATCCTCGTTATGCAAACTTAAAGGAACATGGCGCGTTGGTGTTGCAAGCGGAAGCTGACCAACCCGCGAGCATGTCGCTTTGGAGCGGTTCGGCAA
>CAIRDJ010000349.1 GCA_903877335.1 uncultured Chloroflexota bacterium
ATCTCGATCAACTCAACCGTGTGCATCTCAATTTGTTGCAAGTAACGGACGATCCATTCCGCCGCGCGTTTCACATCAGCGGTGTGTTCTTGTCTCATGGCAGAAACGGACGGGATGCGGAGCAGGTCTTGTAGATCATTCAAAAAGCGTGCGTGATGTTGTTGGGCGTATTCATGTGCAAGTGTCATCAGATTATCCTAATGAGGGTTATCGTGCCAATTTATCTAAAATTTTTTGTAGTGTATCACGGTTGTCACCCAGTGGGGGACCTGCCCCGCGCTCGCCAAATCGCTGTGATGCGTGAACATCCCCCCCAACAAGCACCATGTGCGAGGAGGGGGAAATTCATCGTGGGTTTTAGTGTGCGAGGTGCGCCTTCGAGGCAGCGACAAAGTGACCGCTGGAAACTTCCACCAAGTCGGAACTGGTTTCGATGAAGTCTTCTGGCTTGGATGGAATGCGACGGCGTTCCTTCTCAATCACGGGATCGGGAATGGGAACAGCAGAAAGCAAGGTGCGTGTGTAAGGATGGATGGGGTTCTCATACAATTCATCGGTATCGGCTAACTCAACGATCTTCCCCTTGTACATCACCGCCACACGTTTGCAGATGTAGCGAATCATCGAAAGATCATGCGCGATGAACAAGTAAGTTAGCTGGAATTCCTCTTGCAAGTCTTGTAGCAAGTTGACCACTTGCGCTTGAATGGACACATCCAATGCCGAGATGGGTTCATCCGCCACAATGAAACTGGGGTTGAGTGCCAAAGCACGCGCAATGCCCACCCGCTGGCGTTGCCCACCGCTAAATTCATGCGGAAAGCGATTGGTGAAGTATGGATTTAAGCCCACCCGTTGAAGCAGGTTTTCAACATACTCTTGACGCTCTTTGCTGTTGGGCATCACGTTGTGGATTTCGAGTGGCTCGCCCACAATGCGCCCAACCGTCATGCGGGGGTTGAGTGACGCATAGGGGTCTTGGAAGATCATCTGCATCCGACGGCGCGTCTTGCGTAAATCAGCGGCGTTCATCGTCACCAAGTCTTTCCCCTCAAAAATCACTTCCCCCGAAGTTGGCTTATGCAACTGGAGAATGGCACGCCCAGTGGTGCTTTTCCCGCTACCACTTTCGCCCACTAATCCGAGCGTTTCGCCGGCGTATAGGGTGAAACTAACATCGTCCACCGCTTTAACCGCCCCAACTTGGCGTTGAAAGATGATGCCACTGGTGATGGGGAAGTGTTTAACCAGGTGTTTGACATCTAACAGGGGCATGCCCAATTGCACGGATGACGTATTTTTTAAGAGGGTGCTTACATCAGACATAATCTATACGGTCTCCTGTTGGGTTTCTTGGGCACGAAGCGCACGCAGGTCATACCACGCCGCGGTGAAGTGGTCAGGGTTTTTGGCATCCACCACCCGCAGGGGCGGGGTCTCTTTGAAGCAACGTTCGGTGGCGTATTGGTTGCGCGGGGCAAACGAATCCCCAATCGGCTCAATGCGCATATCAGGGGGGGCACCCTCAATTTGAATGAGGCGTTGTTCTGCCCCGCTTTGGTCTAGGCGGGGGAGGCTATTCAACAAGCCTAACGTGTAGGCGTTGGCAGGGTTGCCGAACACCTTCTCAATGGGACCCCGTTCCACAACGCGCCCGGCATACATCACGTTGATGGTATCCGCTAAACCTGCGACCACGCCCAAATCATGCGTGATCCAAATCATTGCCATGCCCAACTCTTTCTTGAGGTCTTTCACCAAGTCCAAGATTTGCGCTTGAATGGTGACATCCAGCGCGGTTGTGGGTTCATCAGCAATCAGTAGCTTGGGGTCACACGACAAGCCCATCGCAATCATCACGCGCTGGCGCATCCCACCCGAAAACTGGTGTGGGTAATCATCCACGCGCCGCGCTGCGTCGGCAATGCCGACCATCTCCAGCAGTTCGACGGTGCGTTTGCGTGCTTGGCTTTGGCTAAAGCCTTTGTGCAAACGAATGGCTTCGATGATCTGCTCCCCCACGGTCAAAACAGGATTGAGCGAAGTCATGGGGTCTTGGAAGATCATGGCGATTTTATCACCGCGAATACTGCGTAATTGGCGCGGGGTCATCTTGAGTAAGTCTTGTCCTTCAAACAACACTTGCCCCTGTTCGATCTTGCCGGGAGGTTGGGGGATTAGCCCCATCATCGCCAAGACGTGCACACTTTTTCCACTACCACTTTCGCCCACAATGCCGAGCGTTTCACCTTCGTTGAGCCGATAGCTCACCCCGTTTACGGCATATACAACCCCTTCCTGGGTATGAAACCGCACCACAAGGTCTTTCACTTCCAATAAGACGCCCAAAACAAACTCTCCTTAAAATCTATTTGCTGGATAGTAAACGAAGATTATCACCTAAAAGCCCAGAAATCAAAAGCAATATTTTTCGTGACGTGCAAGATTGTACCCCAAAATAGAACTCGACAGCAAAAAGTCGTGTTGACATCTACTGACCTCAAGACAAAAACTTGACAAACCAAGTTGTTTTATATACGCTCTTGTAGATTTTTATAGATTTAACTGAAAACGAATGAGTCCTCATAGTCAAGTGGGTCGCCCTGCACTGAGCGCAGAAGAGCGGGAATTACGTCGGCGGGCAATTATAGCGCAGGTTGGCTCTTTGTTGCGTGCGCGCCCCTATCGAGAAATAAGTGTGCAAGAAATTGCCGACCACTGCGGAATTTCTAAGGGCACATTTTACTATTATTTCAAAACCAAAGAAGAAGTGTTTTGGGATGCGCTCCTTCAAAACCTACAAGACCTCACTTTTGAATTGATCATGCTGATGAAGCATCTTTCTGGTCAAATCAACACTCCCTTATTTATATTCTGTTTAACGCAACTGTATGGTGCCTACTGGCATACCATCCGCTCCCTGCCCCTCTTGCATACCGAGTTGAGCGCATCCGTTGGCATTGAGCGCGTGGAGGCTTTTCATCTTCAACTGACTCAAATACGCGACATATTGGCTAAACCGATCTACGAACATTTTGGCATCTTTGCCAATGAAAATGAGGCACAGCTGTTCGTCTACGGTTTATACCGCGAAGTCGTTGGGATCAGTGCGGTGCATGAGGCGTTCCTACTCCCAGGTGTGTGCGCCGCCAAAGATCCTATTTTTGAACAAGTGATGAGTCTGTTTGCATCAAAGATAATATTGCTCAAGGCGCAGGACTAAGTTGGGCAACAGTCCGTGCATGGTTCTACCCAGCGCGAATATTGCCCACGTGGTTTCATCTTGCGTCCCCACGAGGCGGCATCATCCCATCGAGCATGAATGACGGGACGAACGCGCCACACGATGCCTCGCTATGCCGTTGCGGGTTGTGCCTTGATTTCACTTTTGATTTCGCTGGGTGGTGGTGGAGGGGGTGTGTCAGTTGGGTTGGAGTCGGTTGTGGTGGATGCGCCTTCAGAGGTTGGGTTGGGCGTGCTGCTGCTCAAACTAGACTTAGACCCCCTGCTGTCGTTCACATAAAAGCCAGACCCCTTGAATACGATCCCAGCTGCATGGATGACGCGGTTGACACTTTGCCCAGTAGTTGGGCAAGTCGTGAGCGGATCATCCCCAAAACTTTGACGATAATCAAATGTACTGCCATCTGCACGGCGATAGGTATAAAGTGGCATGTTGAATCAACCTTTCTTATTCATCACAACAATCACAAGTGGGTAAAAGTCTACTGATTGGACGACACAAGGCTATGCTGTCTTTATCAGTATTGCATTAGATTTTTCGCTTACACATCTAAAGAAACGCGATAAATCAGTTGATACAGCGCGTCGTTCTGGTTGAACTCCACAATTTGATCCCCCATGCGAATGCTCTCTAGGGTGACAGTTAAGCTCCCCAAGAAATCATCTTCGCCCCTTGGGCTTTCATGTTCGTCAGATTCCCACAGTTCTAAGACGGTTTTCCCGCTCAAACCCTTAAATTCAAACTGTCCAGCTTGGTAGTGTGGGGAGGGTGCCCAACCTGCTAAGGTGCGAAACATTCCGTTGCGCAAGTCGAAGGCGTTCGTCCACGAGGGGGCGTTCAAGGTGTCGTGCATCTTTTTACCCGCCAAATCCCACCGCCAAATGAGGTCTCCATTGAGCTTCAGGTAGGGCTCATCCCCGTCATATTCTTGCCCCTCCAAACACTCCAACAAGATGAGATTGAGCGTGTAGGTTTGTATAGTCGTCATTAGAACGATCCTTCTCCAATTCTGATTGCGTTTACCACTCTTGTTTAAGTATAACACAAACCATGTATCGAACCTTCCGATGCCACGTGATTGGGCAAAGTGCGTCATTGCGTCGTATGACTCCCGCAGGGAACGCGCAGAAGAAGTGCAAAGACGCCCCCTTTGGCGCGTAAATTTGTCCTTGACAGACCTCAACGGAACATGCTATTGTAAACGTATCATGTACCCGTAGCTCAGCGGATAGAGCACTGGTCTACGGAACCAGGTGTCAGGGGTTCAAATCCCTTCGGGTACGCTCGACCAAGAAGTCACTCGCTTGAGTGGCTTCTTTCGTGTTCCCCACACCTGACTTGCCCTCGCAACCTTACTGTGCTTTTGCCCACCCGTGAAAATTGTGTGTTACACTACTTGTACTACTTGCGCAGGTAAGCCCGTTCTCGCCACTTTGGTTGAAGGGTCGGATGGCGGTCAAGGGTAATCATGGTGACTTGACGAATCCGCGAGCAATTTGCGAAGATATATGGCGCGGCTTGAAGCGCGTTGCCGAATATCACGCCCCTCATGACGTCACCGAGGTGGGGATCGTCAGACTTACTTGTGATGCAGATTATAGGTCCGAATGTGAAAGGAACAAACTATGGTGAAATTTCTTCGTGGTTTAGTGGTGGTGTTGGGTGAGTTCATCCTTTTGGTGTTGTTGGTGACGCTCTTGATTTTCCCGCAATCTGCACGAGAAGTGGCGGACTTGATTGAGAGTTTACCAATGCTAACACGTGCCCTGTTGGTGACGTTCTTTTCCGTCTTGATTCTGATCGCTATCCTAGCGCAGTTAAACCGCCAACCACGCCAAACCAAAGGCGGAGTCATCGTCAACATGGGGGATCGCAATACACTCTTGGATAATGAGTCGGTTAGACGTGGCATTTTGAAGGTGGTTAATCAAATAGAACTAGTCGAAAGTACGGAGGTGGAAGCACGCTCCACCAATGGACGCGCTGCAATTGTCGTGAATGTGAAGTTGAGCATGAGTGGGGCAAAAATAAACCTGCCGAAGAAACAACGTGAGATTGACCGCGCCATTAAACAGGTGGTCATAAAGCAATTGGGAGTGCGTTTGGCACATGCCCCTGCAATTAACATCTCATTCGTTGAAACCCCGACCGTACCAAAAAGCGAAACGTCGCACGAGGTGCAACCGGTGTCGAAAAATTCTTTGCCTGCCTTAGGTTCGGCTTCAACAGCATCCCCCGTGGTTGTTGCACACCCAGTTGACGATGCTGTTACGCAGTCTGTAGAAGTGGACAAGGCGACTGACGAGCAAGCCTAAGCAAAAATGTCGGAAAGAGTGTTGCAAGGTTTGAGAATTCAAACCAAGATAACTTGAACATTGGGATAAGTTGTGATATATTGAAGGAGGAATTGGGAAAAGCCCAACCTCCACCACAGAAGAGCACCTCGCGTCCCAGTCAGGGAAAAGCAATTCCTGATCTTGTTGAAATTTGTCCCAAATTGCCCCTTGACGAGGTCAGAAGGGGGGCGTACTATATGCCCCACGCTGTAAACGAGCAGGCGCAAGCAGGCGAGTCAGCAGGCAGATTAACAATAGCATACTGTAAATGAGACAGTTGACCTGAAGAATTAGGGAAACAGCCCCACAAAATACGGAGAGTTTGATCCTGGCTCAGGATGAACATTGGCGGCGTGCCTAACACATGCAAGTCGAACGGACCTTCGGGTTAGTGGCGCACGGGTGAGTAACACGTAGCTTATCTGCCCTAGAGACTGGGATAACTTTGGGAAACCAGGGCTAATACCGGATAAGCTCCCGATCTATAGAGGGTTGGGAGAAAAGCGAATACGCTCTAGGATGAGGCTGCGGTCCATCAGCTAGTAGGTGAGGTAAAGGCTCACCTAGGCGACGACGGATAGGGGACCTGAGAGGGTGTACCCCCACACTGGAACTGAGAAACGGTCCAGACTCCTACGGGAGGCAGCAGTGAGGAATATTGCACAATGGGCGCAAGCCTGATGCAGCGACGCCGCGTGGGCGATGAAGGTCTTCGGATCGTAAAGCCCTTTTCTGTGTGACGAGAAAAAGGACGGTAGCACAGGAATAAGTGTCGGCTAACTACGTGCCAGCAGCCGCGGTAAAACGTAGGACGCAAATGTTATCCGGAGTTACTGGGCGTAAAGAGCATGTAGGCGGTTCAAAAGGTCGGTCGTGAAAGCTCCCAGGCTAAACCGGGAGAGGTCGTCCGAAACCGTTGGACTAGAATTCGGTAGAGGCATGTGGAATTCCGGGTGTAGTGGTGAAATGCGTAGAGATCCGGAGGAACACCAGTGGCGAAAGCGGCATGCTAGGCCTGAATTGACGCTGAGATGCGAAAGCATGGGGAGAGAACGGGATTAGAAACCCCGGTATTCCATGCAGTAAACGATGCACACTAGATGTTCACGAGGCAATGCTGAAGGAGCGTCGAAGCAAACGCGATAAGTGTGCCGCCTGGGGAGTACGGTCGCAAGGCTAAAACTCAAAGGAATTGACGGGGGCCCGCACAAGCAGCGGAGCGTGTGGTTTAATTCGAAGATACGCGAAGAACCTTACCTAGGCTTGACATCCCACGAATGACCTAGAAATAGGGAAGGCTCTTCGGAGCGTGGAGACAGGTGCTGCATGGCTGTCGTCAGCTCGTGCCGTGAGGTGTTCGGTTAAGTCCGCAAACGAGCGCAACCCGCGATGCCAGTTACAAGTGTCTGGCGTGACTGCCTTCGAGAAGGAGGAGGAAGGTGCGGATGACGTCAAGTCAGCATGGCCTTTATGTCTAGGGCTACACACACGCTACAATGGTGTATACAGAGGGTAGCAAGACCGTGAGGAGGAGCCAATCCCATAAAGTACATCGTAGTTCGGATTGTAGGCTGCAACTCGCCTACATGAAGTCGGAGTTGCTAGTAAACGCAGATCAGCTACGCTGCGTTGAATACGTTCCCGGGCCTTGTACACACCGCCCGTCACGTCATGGGAGCTGGTCACGCCTGAAGTCGGGAAGCTAACCGCAAGGGGGCTACCGCCGAAGGCAGGGCTGGTGACTGGGACGAAGTCGTAACAAGGTAGGAGTACCGGAAGGTGCGAGA
>CAIRDJ010000350.1 GCA_903877335.1 uncultured Chloroflexota bacterium
AGTATAGTCCTCGTGATTTGATTACACAGACTAAAAGCGCGTGCGGCATCTTACAGATACCCGCAACCTAAACCCAGGCGTGGGTATCGCCCCCTACAACAGGTTAAACCGTTGAACATGTGCATGCACAACGTCCACCTACCGTCGTACATTATCAAAAAGAGGATTAAGGAGGATGACTTGCCCCAAGTTGACAACATGACCATATTTTCCACGAACGCTATCTAAGGTATGGCGAGCCTATTCTTTCAGTGAATCCCACTTGGCAAACAATGCCACAGGATCAAGTTTGCTTTGTATGGCATTTCCTTCACCAAGCAGTTGCCATTTGTAAGTTGTAGGCAAGATCAATGCGCCAATCCACCACCCCAATCACATCCCTTCCTTACGCATCAGCGGTAGCATGCCGAAGACATTTTCTCCAGCGTCATGTAGTGCCTCGTGACAACACAATGAGCGCAATGGCTTGGTGAGTGGCACGGGTATTGTACATATATCCATCTCGACTAATCAGCGCGTCTAGTGGGCAAAAACGTGCGAGGATAGCTCCCAACGCTGGGGCACCATGCGGATCGATGGGCAGGTCTTTCACGCCATGCACCGCACAATATGTGCGGTGTTCGAGGCGGGTATGTTTGAGTTCCAACATGAAAAGCCCTTCATCTGCAATCAATGAGAGTGGGTATCAAGCAGGTGATCTGCGCGCGTCTTGGTGATGTCGGTTGCAACCATTGGGTGTGGGAGTGCTTGTTGGATCAACGCTACGACGTGTTGCGTTTGCCACGTTGCCAAGGCAGTGCCACATTTTCCGACTCGGAATGCAATTCATCGCTCAGTTTCACGTGTTCGCATGGCAACCGGTGTGAATTCCTTATTAGCCGAAAGCAATTCAAAAAGCAAGATTCGGGTTGCAGCGTGACTCCACCGTTGCATTGCCATACAACCTCAAGCATCCTGATGCAGGTAGGGGATTTGTGAATCCTGCGTTCGGCACATTTGCCTTGAATGATCCATCCATGCCCTATTTCCAGCTAAATAATCTAAAACAGCAAAGGACACCCCATGAACGGGCAAATGAGCGATGTCACCCCAGAAGACGCATTGCGTGAATTAGCTTCTCTATTTCAAACTCAAGGTGCAGATGCAATAAGGGCAGTGCTGAAGGAGAGTAACTTTCAGGATGAGATGATTGAGCAACTCATCCAGATGTTGGAAATCACCTCACAGGCGGATGAGGACGATGACCAGGATGAAGAGGAGATCGAAGGGGTTGCCACCCTTCACCCCGAAGTCATCAATGCATTATGTCAAAATACCTTTGCGGTTATGACCGTTGCCACCGAACACCATGACGAATGGCGGGGAGAGATTGCTACCCTGCGCTTAGACATTGCCAGTCGTGGGATGGAGTGGGAAGCGGAGTTGGTGTTTTTAGATGCCCTCACAGCTCTCTTGCACGCCCAACCCGCCATCATACCCCTTGATAATCCTTATGCCGATGTCGTCAGGCAGGTTCAAAAAGCAATCGAAGAGAATCGTTCAGTAGAGTAGCCCAGTATGATCTTGTGAAGGATTCCCCAGCAACAGGAATCCTTCATGATTTAGATATATTTCGCCGTGAGCGAATCTGCTTTGCCCAGCAATTGATGTGGTGTCCCTTCAAATAGCACGCGCCCGCCTTTATTGCCGCCTTCAGGTCCCATGTCAATAATCCAATCTGCTTGACGAATCACGGCAAGGTTATGCTCAATCACAATGACGGTGTTACCGCTTTCAACCAGGCGGTTCATGATGGCGAGCAACAAGGTGATGTCGGACAAATGCAAGCCGGTCGTGGGTTCATCCATGATATAGACGCTACCATTTTTGTGTAGCTCAGTGGCTAACTTGATGCGTTGACATTCCCCGCCCGAAAGGGTACTAAGCGGTTGCCCCAGCGACAGATACCCCAACCCAACATCCTTCATCGCTTGTAGCGTTGCCACCACACTTTTGATGCTGAAGAATCCTAATGCGTCTTCAACACTCATCGCCAATACATCCGAGATGGACTTGCCATTCAATTCATAGCGCAGCACCTCTTCTTTGAAACGTTTGCCTTCACAAACCTCACAGGTCAGCTTGACCTCATCCAAGAAAGACAGCTCGCTGTACACCACCCCCAACCCCTGACAATTCTCACACGCCCCTTTTGAGTTGAAGCTAAACAACGCCGCATTAACTTTGTTTGCCTTCGCAAAAGCCGTGCGAATATCATCCATCATTCCCGTGTAGGTGGCAGGGTTGGAGCGCGTTGAAACGCCCACCGCAGACTGGTCAATGACAATCACATCAGGATGTTGTTGGACAAACTCTTGTAGGATCAAGGAGCTTTTGCCAGAGCCTGCCACCCCTGTCACCACCGTCAACACCCCAACAGGTACATCTACGCTGACGTGTTTCAGGTTGTTCAGGGTGGCATCAGCAATGTGAAGCTGTCCTTTTGCTGGGCGAAAGGTTTCCTTCATGGGGAAATCTTGCTTCATGTATTGGGCGGTTAGAGTTTCCGCTTGCAGCAACCCTTCATAGCTTCCCTCATAGACAATCGTTCCGCCGCTCTTACCTGCCCTAGGTCCAACATCCACGATGTGATCGGCAATGCGAATGACATCCGGATCATGCTCCACGACCAGTACCGTGTTCCCTTTATCGCGCAATTTTTGTAGCAATTCGTTCAAGCGATGCACATCGCGCGGGTGTAACCCAATGCTAGGTTCATCAAAGATGTACATGACATCCACCAAGCTACTGCTTAAGTGCTTGACGATCTTCACTCGCTGGGATTCCCCGCCCGACAATGTGCTGGTCTCACGGTTGAGACTGAGGTATTCTAGCCCAATATCAACCAAGTGCTGAAGTTGTTGCCTCAAGGTAACGAGAATGGGGGCAACAGATTTGTCCTCAAACGCTTGAACCACCGTCAGCAAGTCCCCTACTTCCATCGCGGAGAGTTCAGCGATGTTGTAGCCATTGATGCGACAATTCAGGGCGGCTTGGCTAAGGCGTGCGCCATGACACAAAGGGCATGGTTGCATGGTGATATAAGGGGCAACGGCTTTTTGCGTTCTTTCGGAAAGCGTTTTGAGATCACGGCGAATGTAGGCGCGGGTGAACCGTTCAATGACCCCCTCATACGAGAGGTTTATACTGTTGTTGCCCATTTGAGTTTTGAACTTGATGTCCTTTCCATAGAGCAACAAGTCCATTTCCTCTGGGGTGTAGTCTCGCAACTTTTTATCATTGTCGAAGAAACCACAGGTTACATAAGTATCGCGCTCCCATGCGGAATACACCGGAACTTGTATTGCCCCTTCATTGAGCGATTTGTCCATGTCCCAAAATCCGTCGGACTTAACCCCCAGCTTTCTGCCGATCCCGTTACATTCTGGGCACATCCCCTGTGGATCATTGAACGAAAATAGATTGCGCGCGCCCAAATGCGGTTGACCAATCTTAGAGAATAACAAGCGCAAAACGGTCGAAATATCCGTGATCGTTCCCAAAGTCGAATGAGACCCACCCCCCATTCGCTTTTGATCCACCACAACCGACATGCTCAAATTCTCAATGGCGTCGGCATCGGGTTGTGGAAAATGTGGGAGAAAGCCACGAACAAACGTGCTGAAGTTTTCATTCAACATTCGTTGCGACTCAGTGGCGATCGTGTCAAACACAATGGAGGACTTGCCAGAACCCGAAACACCTGTGAAGATGGTGATCTTACGCTTTGGGACACGCAACGAGACATTCTTTAAGTTGTTCTCGCGTGCGCCCCGAATATCTATGTATTCCTGTACCATGTATCTTCCACGTCCTGAACATACTCAACTCAAACTACAGAACGAAGATACTACAAGGTCATAGTTTGTACCACTTTATTCAAACAAATTTAACAACCGCATCTTCAGCATTTCTTTCTCAACACTCCGTTTTATTGCGCAATACGGCGCTGGACATTTTCAAAACACTTAACAAAGGCTTAAGTTGGGTTTAAGGTTGCGAAAGATAATGATAAAATTATTTCATTGCTAGCAGTTAGAAAGAAAAATCCATGCGCGATCGTCTTCGTCAAAGCCTCAACATTGTCTTCGGTATCTTGCAGTTGCTCACCAACGCCATTGGCGGCGCGGGGCTTTTCGGGTTTCCAGAAGTGGGAAGTGTGTCGGATAGCTTCACCACTTTCCTCATTCCAGCGGGCTATACATTTGCCGTTTGGGGTCCCATTTACATTGGGTTAACCATCTATATGGTTTATCAAGCACTACCTAACCAAAAAGAACGTTTGATTCACCGTCGCATTGGATGGGTTGCAGCATGGGTTGCGCTAGGGAATTCCATTTGGACACCCATTTTCATCAGCGGAGGAACTTCCCCATCCTTCATGGTACTGCTTCCATCTGTGATCGTGATTGCGCTCATGCTCGCAGGGTTGGCAACCATCTTCGTGCGCCTGCGTGAAATGGACAACACACTCACCGTTGCCGATCGCTGGTGCGTACAGATTCCGTTCAGCGGTTACTACGCTTGGGTGACGGTTGCTACGGTTATCAACACCGTCACCTTGCTCATGACGCTTGGAAACACCACCCAGCTCTTAGGTATAGAGGGCGCGAT
>CAIRDJ010000351.1 GCA_903877335.1 uncultured Chloroflexota bacterium
AAGTCAGTCGTGCGCAGGTCTAGCACATGCGTCTGTACCCAACCGCGTTGACCGCCGGGATTGTCACTGTTAGCATGAGTTTGCAAAGTGATATTTGGGTGTTCATCATGCGGGCTACTTAACCACACGGTAGAATTTTCTTTTGGCACGATGCTGATCGTGGCGGCGTTAACATGCGCTACGTTGCGAATGTGGACCTGCCCAGGTCCCACAACTGCGCGGTCCAAGCTGGGGGGTAGCGTGTCAGTAGGTAGCTTTGGCGCGTAGGCAGTTTCAGGGGTGGGGGTTGAGCTGGGTGTAAACTCTAGCGGAGCGAGCGTGGGCACTAGGGCGGGGTCGATCGGCTTGATGAGGCTTGCGCTTGCTGTTAGCAGGTTGTTGTAGGTAATCCCATCTTGTAAGCCCACCAATAACCCGCTATAGCCGTCCACCACCTTAAGATAGGGGATCGCTAGGGGGGCAGCTACTGCGCTGACGGAGCCAACTAATTGAGTCTGCGTCACGGGGGCAACTTGCTCTGCCCACTGACGCACCCCTTCGCTTGTTTCAGACAGCACGACAATCAGGCTGAAACTGTCAAAGGATGGCACGCTCAGTTGAGTGGGTTGCCCGTTGAGATCAGTTTGGAAAACAGGCGCGGGGTTTTCTACCATACCACGTAAGGCAAGCGGTCCACCAATTAGGTAACGAATCAAGTAGTAGTCTTGATTCCTGACGATGGAACGCCCCAGCGCGTTCTCAAAATCGGCATCGTTTTCGATCTCCGCAAAGATAGCTTCCATCCGACTCATGCCGATTGGGTTGCTGCCAATCAATATAGGCAAGCCACCGACTGCTAACGTATGGCGCAACATCGCCTTGAGCGAGGGGTCTAATTCACCGGCAGCGGTTGGTCCATATTCGATGGCGAAGAGAACCGTTTGGCGTGGCTTGACCCTCCCTACCGCTTCGTACACGGTGAGAGCGGTGCTGTCCGCAGAAAACTCATGGGATGGGGGATTGCCAACGAGGGCGAAGCCGTAGAACGGCAACACCACCGCCACCAATAACACCAACCCGACGAAAAACTGCGCCCAGCGCGAGTGCATCACCCCACGCTGTTTTTTGCTGGCGCGTCGCTTGCTTGGGGTGTGTGCCGCCACTGACTCGTCAACGCTGCCTTGTTCCCCACGCCCTGCAGAAGCGAGGGACTGCCCCGCCACCACGGATTTTAACACTCGTATTTGATTTTGCTGTGCACGACTGAAAGCCAACCCGTGCACCGACTGTTGCTCTTGCGTGGTGAGGAGCGCGGTATCGTTCAGGATGTCATCAATGCCGGGGAGCAACGCGCTCAGGGCGGTCTGATCGCCCTGTTGTCCATCGGGTAAGGTGGGAATGGACTTTGCCAGTTGCTGAATGTTCAAGAGCGACGCATCGAGGTCATCGTTGGACACACGATCGTTCATTTGCTGTGCAATCGCCGTTGCGGAGGTTGTGACGACGGCAAGATCACGCCAGAATGTGGCATCACTTGGTTGGTTCAATAGTTTCTGTAGCCGTGTGAAATCGTCCTCTAGCGCCTCGCTCTCCAAAAAGCCACCCCCATCGCTGAAAGAGGCATCCCCATGCGCCATGGGGTCATAGGCGGGTTCGACGCTGTAACTGTCAATTGGCTCTGCTTCGCCAAATAACTCCCTTTCATCCGCATCACGATCACTCTTTCGAAAATCTTCGAGGAATGGATGGTGATCCTGTCTAACATTTGCGCTTGGGGACGTGTCGCTTGCCCTGCTAAAGGGGCTAGTTGCGCCGCCTGTTGACGGGGTAGGGAGCTTGATTTCACCATGTAGAGGGGTGTTGGGGGGCGTTGGTGGGG
>CAIRDJ010000352.1 GCA_903877335.1 uncultured Chloroflexota bacterium
ACAGTCAAATAAAGTTGTAGATCACTCAACATGTATTTGAGCGAGACATCCGACGGAATGGAAAGCACGCGCTCATCCACATAGAACGTGTTTGGCATCCAGGTGCTGGTTTCGCCACGTTGCGAGCTGGTGATGTTGGGTTGCAAGGAAACGGGTTGAGGGATGCCATCCACACTGATGATAGCGGGTTGGGTGATGTCGGTTGCAATGTGAAGCGCAGTGGAATAATCTGCCGTGAGCGGTTCATCGACCGACCACCACAAGCGAATGCGGATGCTTTCGCCCTCTCGGCGAACCAGCACCCCATCGTTGACTTGGTTGTTCAGCAACGGATCAATGATCTCATAGCCATGAAAGCGTAACCCGTTGGCATAGCCAATCCCGACCGAGTTTGGGGGGGCAACGTACAGTTGAAACAGAAAAGTGGGAGGACCAACAAACACGCTCGGCAAGCGTCCGTCTTGAACGGCTTGCAATTGACGCGCCTCCACCCCATTCTGATTGTGGAAGAACCACACGCGCCGATGGTTGGATGGGCTATCCGTGAGCGTTAAGCCACCGTTGGGGAAGTAGGTCATCTGGTAGTAATCCCACTCCTCTGGGTAGCCACAGAATGGGCGTTCATATTCGGGGTTCCCCTTGCACCGCTCATCCAAAATCAAGACATCCCCACCTTGCCACTGTTGCGCCAAAACCGTAAAAGCATCCTCAAAGTGCGTGGGCAATTCTCCCAGCCCATAGGAGAACTTCCCTTCTGGGATGTGCACGAACATCACCCCCACACAGAACGCGCCCAATCCCACCTGAAGCACGCGCGGAGCAAATGACCACCCATAGCCGATCAAGAGGGCAAATGCCAAACTGATGCCCCACCAATAGCGCGACTCTGCAAAGCCCATCCCTGTGCCTAGCGTAGCAATGAAGAGGGGCATGCCCGCCACTATTGCAATGAGCGTGACGGTGGTGGGGGTCGGCTTACGTTCCTTCCACACCGCCCACCCGATGGCGAGGATCACGATCAGCATCCACACGGGGGCAACGTGCCCAAAGAAGGCAACATAGCGAAACCACCAATAGCCAAGCAATCCGTCCCCAGCCGGATTCAGTGGAACATCAGCGGAGACGTTGGCGCGGTTGAGCGCGTAGCTCGTTCCGAATAAGTCCAACAACTGGGGCAGGGCAAACAACACGGCTAACCCACCGATGGGCAACCATGCCCACCAGCGACGGGGGAAGTTGACCAGCAAAATCACCCCCATCACAGCAAAGGCGATCGGCGCGGTGTAGGCGGTGTAGAACATCAACGCCAATAAGGCGGCGAAACCAACCCCCTCCCTCCAGCGCAACCCTGAAAAGTATCGCCATCCACACCAAAACGCCAATGGATACAGAGCGAAACTCATGGTGTAGGGGCGAAGCGAGGTACTCAAGAAGATGTTCAACCCCAACGCGGAAAAGGCGAGCATGCTCGGCAAGGCAGCGGCGCGGTTGAATAACGTGCGTGCCAGCAGATAGACCCCGGCGTTGGCAAGTAGGAAGAACAATACACCCGTGTATCGCAACAAGAACGGATTCATTCCGATGAAGTGTCGCCACGCGCTTAGAAATAGGAAATACAGGGGGGGCCAATCTGGCGGTTGCGCAGCAATGATTTGGGCAGGCGTACCCAACGCGCTAGAGATGGAGCGCACTTCATCATGGTTGAAGCGCGCTAAGTCCGCGCTACGTCCCCGACTGATGGCAATCAGCAACAGGCACACCACCGCCCACCACCACAACGCCTGTCGATTAGCGACGCAACGCTGGCGCAATCCAGGCTCCCCAAACACCCACGATCATTCCGATCACCACCCCGCCCAAGTTAGAAGTCAACGGATTGTAATTTCCAAAGACCCATTCCAACGTGCTGAACACCACCACACACAAGACCACCGTAATGCTAAATTCCACCCAACTGTTCATGATTTTCCCTTTCTAACACTTTCACAACATTTTAAGGGAATGCTAACGTCTTGACTATGCTATTCGTTCGTGAATTTTTCTGTTATACTGCTGGCGCTCAAATGACCAATTGCTGATAGGCAACCACATGATTGACGTAAATCAACTCCGCAAGGGAACAACCTTCACCGATAATGGTGAACTCTATAAAGTATTGGACTATCGCCACCAAAAACCAGGTCGCGGTAAAGCTACCATTCGGGTATCCGTGCGCAATCTTCGCAGCGGCTCGATCACCGAAATGACCTACAATTCCGGTGAACGGGTGGAAGATGTAAAAATGGAAAGCCGTGATGTAGAGTATCTGTATGATGATGGCGAATTTCTCATCTTCATGGATACAACCACCTTTGAACAACCCCAAGCAAACCGTGAAGTTTTTGCGGATGCCCTCCCCTACCTCAAGGAAAATCTCCCGCTCAAGCTGTTAGAATTTGAAGGGGAACTCATTGACTACACCCTGCCCATCAACGTGGACTACAAGGTGATTGAGGCGGAAATGGCAATCGCCGGGGATACCGCCAACAACCCCAGCAAGAAAGTCACCATCGAAACAGGCTTGTCTGTCAGTGTGCCGATGTTCGTCAACGCCGGCGATACCATCCGCGTCAAGACTGAAGACGGCTCTTACGTCACGCGCGTTTAGCCAAGTGGTTGCACAGGTGGATTCATCTGTGCAATCCCCTCTTAGATCATGCGTGAACACTTCCTCTTAGACCCATCCATCACCTTTTTGAATCATGGCTCATTCGGAGCATGCCCGCGCGTAGTTTTTGAAGCCTATCAACGTTGGCAACTTGAACTAGAGCGCGAGCCTGTGGCGTTTTATCAGCGACATGCCAACGACCTGCTGGGTGCCACCTGTGAGCGCGTGGCACGCTTCCTCAGCACCCCGCCCGAAACGCTGATCTTTGTCCCCAATGCCACAGTGGGGGTGAACACCGTCGCCCATTCCCTAGAACTACAAGTAGGGGATGAAGTCCTCATGAGCGATCATGAGTATGGGGCAATGGTGGAAACATGGCGACGAGCTTGTGAGCGACAAGGCGCACAACTCATTCAACAGACTATTGCGCTCCCGTTTGACCCCGCCACTTTTGTGGAGCAACTTTGGGTAGGCGTGACGGAACGCACGCGCGTCCTGTTCATC